>NZ_JAJDML010000018.1:0-75901 GCF_020594215.1 Blautia sp. DFI.1.216 | reverse complement strand
TAGTAGCTACTTTGCGAACAGCAGCGTATACATAACCATCATTGATTGCAAGATCGCCAGATAATACCAATTCATAGCCTTCTGGTGCTGTAAGTTTGCTGGTATTTACAGATGTAGCATCTTTATCAACAGTGTAATCTACTTCTGCAATCTGTTTTTTTTCTTCTTCAGAATAGTAGTTGATTTTTACAGTTTTTGTAGCTGCTCCATTAGCACTATCGACATCAGCAGAATCAAAAGCTTCTGGTGAGGCATCAGTTCCATCAGAGAATACGCTGACGTCAGAAGCTGCTACAGGTACAACGCTGGTCCCTGCTACGCAGGCAGCGAGCATTAAAGCCATGATTTTTTTCTACGCTCTTTTAATCCCATATTCTTTTTCTCCTTTATTATCTGAAAAACATATTTCTTTTGCATTGCAAGAATGGGGCATAATCATGAATTATGCCCCGTCTTGCCTGTTGGAATCTTATATAAAATTACCCAAATGGATTATTTTACAGTGATCTTTTTAAGATTGGACCATGGGCTGAATACTTTCCTGCCGTTTTCGGAAGTTCTGTTGAATGCATGCATTCCTACTGTCCAGCTTCCTTTTGGTACATTCTTAAATGTAGCTGTTACTGTACCTTCTTTGAGGTTCAGGATCTTGTGATCGCCATAGTGGTATGGACGAGTCTCTCCGTTTTCTTTCTTGGAGGATGTTCCAAGTACTACGTCGTATCCTGTTGCATTAGCAGCTGCTTTATATGTTACTTTTACAATTGTTCCGCTTACTTTTACGCTTGTGATGATCGGAGCATCCGGTGTGATTGCAGATACAACGAATGGATATGCATTTGACCAGTCGCTGAATACTTTCTTACCGTTTTCGTCACGTTTCCAAGCGTGGCAGTATGCGTAGTATGTTCCCTGCTGTACATACTTAAAGTTAGTGGATGTGCTGACCTGATTCTTGCTAATGGAATCATAGTCTTTATTTGTGATGCAATCGCGATCTGTAGAGATTACGTAGTCATAACCTGCAGCGCCATCAGTATCACCAGAAAGAACAACTGTTGCTTTGTTTCCAGTAACATTTACTTTAGTGATCATCGGAGCATCCGGTTTTTCATCTTCTGCTTTTCCGTCTGCAACTACTGTCTTGGATCCTGTGTAGTTTTTGGATGTGCTGTTTGCTTTTACTGTATATGTTCCGTCAGTGTTCTTTTCAGAAGTATATTCTGTAGCCGGAACTGGGAGATATCCATTTAATACAGTTGTAACGCCATCTTTTACAGTTACAGTACAATCGTTGATGTTCTTCTTATCAACGCCCCATGTTAAGTTTGCTCTGGAATAAGCTGTACTGTCAACATCGTCTGTATCGAATGTTGCAACACCAGACTCTGTGTATCCGTTGATACCTTTGATTTCTACGCCGTAGATGTCTCCAACTGTTACATCGATAGGAGTTACAGTATTGCCATCTTTGTCGATTAATCTAAGTGTATAATCTTTGCCTTCAACTAATGTGCTTCCGCCAATCTGAATCAGTACTTCAGGTTTAACCGGAAGACCAGCTGCGTATGTAGCATTTTTAACACTTACATTCTTAGCAACAAATTCAACAGATTTGATTGTAAACGGGATATAAGCAACAACACCATTGATAATTGTTCCGTCAGAAGTAACAATTGTCTTGGTTCCTGCAAATCCTGTTCCTTCTTTAGCTACTGCATAGATATAACCAATGTTTTCTTTTCCTGCAGTTACTTTCTTACCTGTGATATTATCAGCGTATTTAATCTCGAAATCACTTTCTTTTGCAGTTGTCTTTACGCCATCATCAGTAACTTTTCTGATATTGCTTAATAATGCTTTTGCAAAAGTATGCTCATTTCCATCAAATGTGAATGCAGTCTGGCTGTTATGAACTACGCCGTTTACATTTCCATCAGCATCTTTATCTACATCTGCTGTATAAGCGTCTGTTACGTCAAATCCTTTGCTGTCATAAACGTTAAGAGTAGCTTCTACTTTTTCTTTTACGATATTGAAGCTTGCTGTGATGTTAGAACCTGTGAAGTTCTTGTTTCCATCTAATGGTTTCAGAACAACTGTTCCGACTCCGGCTTCAACGTTTTCGCCATAAGAAACGATTTCAAACTGGTTGGATACATCGTTTCCGTTTAATGTTGCTGTAAATTTACGAGGTCTTACCTGTTTTCCAGTGTAATCCTGATCAGCGATGGATACTTTTACATCTGCTGTGTTTGCAGCTGTGATTGTAAATGTTCCAGTTGCTTTTCCTGAATAGAAGTTGTTGTATCCCTGTACAGTGATTGTTCCAGTACCAACATTTACAGCATTGCTGATGCTTACTTCCTCATATTCAGCATCTTTATCGTTAACTTCACCCTTCTTGTAAAGAGCAATAGCACCGTCAAGCACTGCATAAGTAGGCTGGATCTTTCCACCTGTGTAAGTATAAGTAGAAGGTGTTGCAACAACCATAGCGTCTGTTAATTTCTTAGGTACGATTTCTGTCTTACCGCTTGCTGTAACAGTTCTTGTTTTGCCGTTTGTTGTTTTTAAAATATAGTTTGTGTTTGTAACAGTAACTTCTGTAATGATGTTGTTAAACAAGCCATTAGCGATATCTTTGTTTTCATATTCATATTTAACTGTGAAATCGCTGTCTGTGAGAGTTTTTTCTACTTTTTTGCCTGTTTCGTCTTTTGCTACAACTGTTACAGGAAGTTTATATTCGCCTGCTTCTGTAAGTGCTTTATTAATAGAAACATCATCCGGTACAGTTACATAATCAGCTTCAACTACCAGTGGTTTGATTAAGAACGGAATAGATACTGTCTGATCTTTGTATGTTCCGCTTGTAATCTTGATGTTAACGTAAGCGTTTGCTACTGGATTGTAATTTCCGTCATATACAGTTGTTGCATTTACGTTGTTTGTATATCCTGTGATTTCGTATCCGTCTGTTCCAAGATCTTCTGTCTTAGGAACACCAGTAGCGTTATAATACTGAATAACTAAATCGCCTAAATCGCTCTTGGAAGGTTTGATCTCATCGCCTGTATAAGGTGTTGTATACTGTGTTTTTGCAGATACAGCATTTAATGCAGCTGCAGTAGCAACAACAGTAAATGTCTGCTCACCTGTGCAGTTTCCACCGTCTTTTGCACGTACTGTAACAGTATATGTACTTCCGTTTTTAAATTCTGTAGCGTCTGTACCATCAGCGTTCTTTACGATGAGTGTATATTCTTTGTTGGAGTTTTTAATTGCAGAAAGGTCTGAGCCTTCTACACCTGTAAATGCCAGATAATTAGCTAAATCTTTTACAGCAATGCTTGTTGGAATCTGTCCGCTTAAAGTTTTCACTGAAATTTTTGTTCCTGCTGTAGAGAGATCACGTTTTGCAACGTTAACAGTTTCATTTGTTGTATAATACTCATCTGCATCAGTGAAGTTCTTTAATTTTGTTTTGTCAACATATACAACAACGGGGTAATCACCTACTTTTGTATATTCAACCTGAGCAGTTGTAACTGCAGCAGATAAATCAGCACCGCTTAATTTTCCATCAGCGCCTTTATTACTGGAAGCAGATTCTTTTAATGTAATGTTATCTTTGGAAATCTTAATAGCCTTACCTGTATACTGATAGGACTGTCCTTTTGTTGCTGTTGCAAGGATATCTCCTTTTGCATATGCTTTTGCTGTAACCTTACCGATTACAAGTTCAGCACTGCCTGTGTAAGCAGAGTCTTCTTTTGCTGTTACAGTAAGTTTGAATTCTTCTTTATTATTAGTTGCATTAGTTACAGATGTTTCATAAGCATCAGCAGCTACATTTGCTTTTTCAGAATCCAGAACAGTAAGTGCAACGCCGTCAGCTTCAGTAATAGTCTGAGCAAAACCGTTGTATGCTTTTGTTGTGGTTGCAGGTGTAGCAGTCACAGAATTTAAAGATCTCTTTTCTACAGCTACAGAAATACCTGTGTTAATGTCATAAAGAGTCTGCTGATTGCTGTCTACATCGTAAACATAAAGGGTTAATGTTTTTCCAGCCATGTCAGCTGTTGTATTTAAACTCATATCAGCTGCATCGTCTACTTTTCCGTTAGAAGATGCATATGCAATACCTTTTTCGTCAACCCAACGATACTGCCATCCACCTTCTACTTCTGATCCGTCAGTTTTAGTTACAGTACCACTGATAACAGATGCTCCTCCCCAAACAACTTTTTTGCTGTCTGCAGATAAGTTAAGAGTAATATCAGCTTCATTTACCATTACAGATGCTGGAGCTGCGTCTTCTGTATCGTCAACAACAGGAGCTTCTGCAGCGAACGCATCTGCTTCAGTAGCTACGGAAGCGTCAGTACCATCGCTGAACTCAGCAGCCCATACCGGCACATTAGAAGTAGCAAGCATTGCAACAACAAGTGACATACTTAATGTCTTTTTTGCCATGCCCTTCTTTGTGTTTTTAATCTTTGTCATGATTATAGTTCCCCTTTCCTTAATATAACTATTTCTTTTTGGGTAAAGATTCCTAGACATAATCTGTCTGTTATGGTTAATAATAGTGCTTTCACCACTTTTTGTCAAGGGTAATGCTCAAGAATTTTACGATTTTTTTAAATTTCATACACTTCAAAAGCATTTATTTTCCTTGATTTTTCATGCTAAAAATCTATAATTTGTTACAAATGTGGTGAGTTGTTCGTTCTAATCACAAGATGATGTATCAACCCCTGTATGGTCAAATGGCAGAGAACCCTCTATAATTCTCTGCCATTTTCTCATTTTATAACTGTTGTTCTTTTTTTATTCTTTCAACCTGCTCAATCGGCATCTGTGTATCTGCAGCGATTTCTTCCAATGTACTTTTGCCTCTTTTTAGCATACAGATTACTATTTTTTCTTTCGTCTCTGTTTTTATTTCTTCTTTCACTTCTTCTTTCACATCTTGCCTTATTTCATTTATCAGCTTATCTGTTTTCAGCTCTAATACTTCTCCGCCCATGGCTCGGTCAACTCCCTTCTTTGTTTTTTCTGAATCTGAGAAAATGTAGTCTGCAATTTTTATGATTACTTCCACAAGGTAACGATGCAGTGCTTCTTTTCCGTTTTCAAGCAGACTTTCTTCCAGTCTTCTGGATATTGTCACATATTCATCCAGCAATTTCTGAAGTTTTTCTGGATCTTTCTCTATATCTTCTCTGCTTTTTTCATATCTTATGACATAAAATGGCAGGAGAAAGAGCAGTTTCTGCATCTCCGGTACTCTGTTTTGTATTTTCTATTGTAACAGATGCCTTCTCATTTTTCCAGTCAAATCTCTGTTTTTAAGAACTTTTTGTTCCTTTATATTATATGTCTGTACACAAAATTTCCCGTACAAATGAATTAATGTATTATGTCACTACTGTAGCAAAAAGCCCCTGCAATACAGTCTGATAACTGTACTGCCAGGGGCTTTATTTTTATTCAGAAGCAATTACTTCTATAAATATAGCGTATTATTTCTTTCTGACAATAACCTTATCCAGATGCCAGATATCATCTACATATTCCTGGATAGTTCTGTCGGATGTGAATTTGCCGCTGCATGCTGTGTTGAGGAGCGCTTTCTTAGCCCAGCCTTTTTCATCTCTGTATGCTGCTTCTACGCGTTTCTGTGCGTCTGCATAGGAGCGGAAGTCTGCGAGGATGAAGTAGCGGTCTGCTCTGTCTGTGTTCTTTGTGTTGAGAAGCGAATCGTACAGGTCGCGGAAGAGTTCTGTATCATTGGAGAAGGTTCCGTTGATGAGCTGCATCAGTACCTGACGGATTTCTTCGTCTGTGTTGTAGATTACGTTTGGATCGTATCCGCCGTTGTTTTCGTAGTTGATTACTTCGTCGGAGCTTAAACCGAAGATGAATGCGTTTTCTGCGCCAACTTCTTCTACGATCTCTACGTTAGCACCGTCCATTGTTCCAAGTGTAGGAGCACCGTTGAGCATGAACTTCATGTTACCTGTACCGGATGCTTCTTTACTTGCTGTGGAGATCTGCTCGGAAACGTCTGCTGCTGCGAAGATCCACTCAGCGTTGGATACTCTGTAGTTTTCGATGAATACAACTTTGATCTTGCCGTTGATGGAAGCGTCGTTGTTTACTACGTCTGCTACGGAGTTGATGAGTTTGATGATCTTCTTGGCTGTTGCGTAACCTGCGGATGCTTTTGCACCGAAGATGAATGTTCTTGGATAGAATTCCATTTCCGGATGCATCTTGATCTGGTTGTACAGATAGATAACATGCAGGATGTTCAGGAGCTGACGTTTGTACTCGTGAAGTCTCTTAACCTGTACATCGAAGATGGAGTGCGGGTCTACTTCTACGCCATTGTGCTCAAGGATGTATTTAGCCAGACGCTCTTTGTTCTTGAACTTAATGTTCATGAATTCCTGGAGTGCTTTCTCATCATCAGCATAAACTGCAAGTTTCTTTAACTGCGGAAGGTCTGTGATCCAGTCCGGTCCGATATGCTCTGTGATCCAGTCTGCAAGGAGTGGATTTGCGTGGAGCAGGAAACGTCTCTGAGTGATACCGTTTGTCTTGTTGTTGAATTTCTCAGGCATCATTTCATAGAAGTCTTTTAATTCCTGATTCTTCAGGATTTCTGTATGAAGACGTGCAACACCGTTTACAGAGTAGCCTGCTGCGATTGCAAGGTGAGCCATCTTAACCTGTCCGTCATAGATGATAGCCATCTTTTTGATCTTCTCATAATTTCCCGGATATTTTGCCTGGATCTCAAGGATGAAACGACGGTTGATCTCTTCGATGATCTGGTATACACGCGGAAGCAGTCTGGAGAAGAGCTCGATCGGCCATTTCTCAAGTGCTTCGGACATGATAGTATGGTTTGTGTAAGCAACAGATTTTCTTGTTACTTCCCATGCTTCATCCCATCCGAGTCCTTCTTCGTCCATGAGGATACGCATTAACTCTGCTACTGCTACAGTCGGATGTGTATCGTTCATCTGGAATGTTACTTTTTCATATAATTTATGGATATCGTCATGTTTCTTTTTGTATTTGGCAATTGCTGCCTGGAGGCTTGCAGATACAAAGAAGTACTGCTGTTTCAGTCTCAGCTCTTTACCTGCATAGTGGTTGTCGTTCGGGTAAAGGACTTCTACAATATTGCGGGCAAGGTTCTCCTGCTCTACTGCTTTCTTGTAATCACCCTTGTCAAAGGAATCAAGCTCGAAGTCTACGATCGGCTCTGCATCCCAGATACGAAGTGTGTTTACTACATCATTGTCATATCCTGTGATCGGCATATCATAAGGAATGGCTTTTACAGCCTGGTATCCTTCGTGGATAAATTTGTTTCCGCCCTTTTCAGGATCGTACTCTACTCTTACATATCCGCCGAAGTGTACTTCTTTGGCATATTCCGGACGACGCAGTTCGAATGGGTAGCCGTTCTTTAACCAGTTATCCGGTACCTCGATCTGATAACCGTTCTGGATTTTCTGTTTGAACATTCCGTAGTGGTAACGGATTCCGCAGCCATATGCTGCGTAATTTAAAGTTGCGAGAGAATCAAGGAAGCATGCAGCCAGTCTTCCCAGACCACCGTTTCCAAGTGCCGGATCCGGTTCCTGATCTTCGATACAGTTAAGGTCAAATCCCAGTTCTTCGAGAGCTTCTTTTACTTCACCGTAAGCGCAAAGGTTGATCAGGTTGTTTCCGAGAGCACGTCCCATCAGGAATTCCATGGACATATAGTATACGATCTTCGGATCCTGTTCGTCATAAGCTTTCTGTGTTGCAAGCCAGTTATCAATGATAACGTCTTTTACAGAGTAGCTTACTGCCTGGAAAATCTGCTCCTGTGTAGCTTCTTCAATTGTTTTTCGATAGAGGAATTTTACGTTGTCTTTTACGCTTTTCTTGAATGCCTCTTTCTTGAACATTTCGTTTGTCATTTCATACCTCCCGTAATGGTTTCACTGTTCACTTTATTCTCAGCAATACACCTTGCGGATATTGCCGGTGAACCTCTTCATTCCGTCAACTCTTCTGTTTTCTTCATATCAGAGAAATTGGGGGCAAAGAATCTCTGCCTCCAATTTCCTCTCTGAAATCAGACTGTCAAAGATAATGATACTCCTTTTTCGACAGTCTGTCATGTGTATAATTGCCGAATTTTATAACATTTTTTGTTATCGTGCATTGCGAAAGTAGTATATTTCCTGTGAAATACCTGTAACTTATCAGTACCTTGTCAGTAATTGACCGAATGTTGTCAATTACAGTTTCTTAACACCCATAGTTACTGCTTCTTTGTTGATGTTCCACTCTTTCACATAACCATCGGTCTCGCCAAGTACCATTTCGTCTGCAAGTACTTCTGACTTGATCTCATCTTCGTGTGCTTTCATGACATCCTGGATCTTGTCGTTTCCGTGAGCGTATACTACGATCTTGTCCATAACTTCGAAACCGGCTTCCTTACGCATGGTCTGGATCTTGCTGATGATCTCACGTACGAATCCCTCTTCGATCAGTTCAGGTGTCAGGTTTGTATCAAGGACTACGGATGTTTCACCGTCAGATTCGGATACATAGCCTTCTGTCTGTGCTGTTTCAATAAGAAGGTCTTCTTCTGTAAGCTCTACATCGTTTCCGTTGATATCCAGTTTCAGGACACCGTTGGTTCTCAGTTCGTTCATTGCTGCTGTTCCATTGATGTCTGTGAGAGCCTGTCTGATTCCTCCAAGGAGTTTACCGTATTTCGGTCCTACTGTACGAAGCTGTGGTTTGAAGCTGTAGGAGATAAAGGATTCTACATCATCTGCGAATTTTACTTCTTTGACATTCAGTTCGTCTGCGATGATGTCAGTGTAGAATTCACTCATTTTCTTCTCAGCTTTTACATACATGGTTCCGATTGGCTGACGATTCTTGATGTTTGCTGTATTTCTGCAGGCACGTCCCAGAACTACGATCTCCAGAAGCTCTTTCATGTCTGCTTCCAGATCTTTGTCGATCCATGCTTCGTTTACAGTTGGGAAGTCGCAGAGATGGATACTCTCCGGAGCATCTTTATCCACGCTTCTTACCAGGTTCTGATAGATGTCTTCTGTCATGAACGGGATCATCGGAGCTGCTGTCTTGGCGATTGTTACCAGTGCATGGTACAGGGTCATGTAAGCATTGATCTTATCCTGCTCCATTCCCTTTGCCCAGAAACGTTCACGGCTTCTTCTTACATACCAGTTACTCATCTCATCTACGAATTCCTGAAGTGCTCTTGCTGCTTCCGGGATCTTGTAGTTAGCCAGGTCATTGTCAACTGCCTGAACTGTTGTGTTTAATCTGCTGAGGAGCCATTTGTCCATTACAGGAAGCTGGTCATAGTTCAGTTCATATTTGGTCGGGTCGAAGTTGTCGATGTCTGCATATAATACGAAGAATGCGTAAGTATTCCACAGTGTACTCATGAATTTACGCTGTCCTTCCACAACTGCCTTGCCATGGAAACGGTTCGGAAGCCATGGAGCACTGTTGATGTAGAAGTACCATCTGATGGCATCTGCGCCGTATTTGTTCAGTGCATCAAATGGATCAACTGCATTTCCTTTGGACTTACTCATCTTCTGTCCGTTCTCATCCTGAACATGTCCCAGAACGATTACGTTCTTGTATGGTGCTTTATTGAAGAGCAGTGTGGATTCTGCAAGGAGTGAGTAGAACCATCCACGAGTCTGGTCTACTGCCTCGGAGATAAAGTTTGCAGGGAACTGCTGCTCAAATAATTCTTTGTTTTCAAATGGATAATGATGCTGTGCGAAAGGCATTGCTCCTGAGTCGAACCAGCAGTCAATAACCTCCGGTACACGGTGCATTTCTCCGCCGCACTCTGGACACTTCAGTGTGATCTCATCGATGTATGGGCGGTGAAGCTCTACTGTCTTGGCTCTCTCATCACCGCTCATCTCGAATAATTCCTGACGGCTTCCGATGGAATGCATATGTCCGCATTCACACTGCCAGATGTTCAGTGGAGTTCCCCAGTAACGGTTACGGCTGATACCCCAGTCCTGAACGTTTTCAAGCCAGTCGCCGAAACGTCCTTTACCGATGCTCTCAGGGATCCAGTTGATTGTATTGTTATTTCTGATCAGATCATCCTTAACTGCTGTCATCTTGATGAACCAGGATTCTCTTGCATAGTAGATCAGTGGTGTGTCACATCTCCAGCAGTGTGGATAATCATGCTCGAATTTCGGAGCATCGAAGAGCTTGCCTTCTTTGTCCAGATCTGTGAGGACCATAGGATCTGCTTTCTTTACGAAAACGCCTGCGTATGGTGTCTCTTTTGTCAGGTTACCCTGTCCGTCTACGAACTGTACGAATGGCAGTTCATAGTTACGTCCGATTCTGCTGTCGTCTTCACCGAATGCAGGTGCGATGTGAACGATACCTGTACCATCACTCATAGTAACGTAGTTATCACAGGTTACGAAATGAGCTTTCTTTTTCTGTTTTGCTGCTGCCTCTCCTGCACATGCGAAAAGCGGCTCGTATGCTTTGTATTCCAGGTCTGTTCCTTTGTAGGTTTCCAGAACTTCATATGCTTTCTCGCCTTCTTCTTTTGCAAGCTTGCCAAGGACTTTGTCAAGGAGTGCTTCTGCCATATAATAGGTATATCCGTCTGCTGCCTTTACTTTGCAGTAAGTCTCATCCGGGTTTACGCAGAGTGCAACGTTGGACGGAAGTGTCCATGGTGTTGTTGTCCATGCAAGGAAGTATGCATCTTCACCAACAACCTTGAATCTTACAACTGCGGAGCGCTCTTTTACAGTTTTGTATCCCTGGGATACTTCCTGTGCGGAAAGAGGGGTACCGCATCTTGGACAGTAAGGAACGATCTTGAAGCCTTTATACAGAAGCTTCTTGTTCCAGATTTCTTTTAATGCCCACCATTCGGATTCAATATAATCGTCATAGTAAGTTACGTATGGATGTTCCATATCGGCCCAGAAACCAACAGTAGAGGAGAAATCCTCCCACATTCCTTTGTATTTCCAGACGCTTTCCTTACACTGTTTGATGAATGGCTCCATACCGTATTCTTCGATCTGCTCTTTGCCATCCAGACCAAGCTTCTTCTCTACTTCCAGTTCTACCGGAAGTCCATGGGTATCCCATCCTGCTTTACGCGGAACCATGTAGCCCTTCATTGTACGGTATCTCGGAATCATATCCTTGATTACACGGGTAAGTACATGGCCGATGTGCGGTTTGCCGTTTGCAGTGGGCGGTCCATCATAGAATGTATAGGTTTCTCCCTCTTTTCTGTTCTCCATACTTTTCTCAAAGATATGGTTTTCTTTCCAGAATTCTTCTACTTTTTTCTCACGGTCTACAAAGTTTAAGTTCGTATTAACTTTCTGGTACACAGTAATTTACCTCCTGTTTAAATTATTTGTATCAGACACCTGAAAATATGCGGGACGTTTATATACGCTGAAAAATATTTCCAGTGTCCTTTAAGAACGAAAATAAGCCCATAAAAAAATCGCCCTTTTGTAAAAGGACGAAGGTTTATTGACGTTCGCTATACCACCTGTTACATTGTACGGGCATCCTCTGCCGATACATGAATCTTTTAACGGGGATTTCCGTCAGCTCTTACCTGTCTGTACACCCTTCAGAGCTGCAACTCCGGAGTGATCTTCACTGCATTTACTCACCACCGGGCTCACACCCTCCCCGGTTCGCTGTCTGCTTTCCCCTGCAGTTACTCTCTCCATCAACGTTTTTGTGGACATATCATTTATTTAACTATGCGGATTCATTATAAGGTCACAAAATTCACTGTGTCAAGTATTTTTTTGAATATTAGGGTAATCCTGTTACTGTTTAATAACACTGGTTACTGTCAAACTCCCGAACAGTAACACACTGTTAACATACTATCATATAAATTTTACACAGGCATTGTAATTAATGATATAATAAGGTAGAATATTTTGTCCGAACGTCATTCAAAACAATGGACCAGGATATGGAAAGCAACTACTATGTATATTTAATGAAGGGTAATTTCAAATGTTTAAAACAAAATTTCATAAATTAATGAAACGTTTCCTCACCGGAATGCTTTGTGCAGGGATTCTGACCTCCCAGCCTGCAGTCACTTACGCTGCCGAAACCTCTGCCACTCCTGAAGCCGGTCATTCAGAAACCTATTCACAGGCCTCAGATATCGATTCTGTCAAAGGATGGCCCACAGGTCCTAATATCGAGGGACAGTCCGCAGTGCTGATGGATGCAGTCACTGATACTATTCTTTATTCCAAGAATGCCAAAGATAAGCTATATCCCGCCAGTATCACTAAGATCATGACCGCTCTTCTGGCCTGTGAATATCTGGATATGAACGATACGATCACCATGTCGCAGGAAGCGGCTTATGGGATTGAGTCCGGAAGCTCCAGCATTTACGCAGAAACAGGAGAGGTTTTCACAGTAGAGCAGGCCCTGATGGCTCTGATGCTGGAATCCGCCAATGAGATGGCTCTTGCTCTGGCAGAAAAAACAAGCGGTTCTGTAAAGAAGTTTGTTGAACTGATGAACCAGAGGGCAGCTCAGCTTGGCTGTAAGAACACCCATTTTAATAATCCAAATGGTCTTCCGGATGAGACGCATTATACCACCGCAGGTGATATGATGAAGATTGCTAAGGCAGCCTGGTATAATCCCAGATTCCGTAAATTTGTGACCACACAGGTTTATGAGATTCCTCCGACTAATAAGCAGTCTGAAACCCGTTATCTTCTCAATCACCATAAGATGATGCCCGGACAGTCTTATGCATACGATGGGGTTCTGGGAGGAAAGACCGGATACACCGATGCAGCGGGAAGTACGCTTGTCACCTATGCCAAGAGAGGAAATTCCATTCTCATTGCAGTTGTGCTGAATTCTACAAACGGTGCTTTTCCTGACACAACTTCTCTGCTGGATTACGGCTTCGACAATTTTGAAAAAGTAGACTTGAATATAGATACCGATCCGGTACCGGCAGTATTTCTCCCATGCGAAAAGCACCTGTTAAAGGACTGGAATAATCTGTGTTCCTTCTATTATATGAGGCATGTGTACGTAACTGTCCCCACAGGAACCGATGTGAGCCAGCTTGTAAAGAAGCAGAAACTTCTGAACAATTCTGTCGGTCCAAAGAGAATTAAAAGTAAATATTATTTAGACGGCCATATGGTCGGATATGGAATGCAATATGAAAAGGAGATCCTTTCAGATCTCCTTCTCAACGCTTCTTTTTAGTTTTCGCCTGAGGCGGAGGACTTCTTTTCTTTCACGAAGTTCCTCCGCTTCTTCTGTATCTGTGAAACGCAATGTCTTCACAGCGAAATATTTCTCATCTTCTGTTTTTCGGATGCGGATCTTGCCTCTTATCAGTCCATGTTCTTCACAATTGGATATGCTGTAATAAACCTTTGGATTATTCATAAACCATCGGAGTTTGCGCTTTGCAGGCAGATGACAGACCGGACATCTGGTGCTGGTCACCTCGCGGTCTTTCATGATTCGCTCTCTTGTGGCAAATTCTCTGGATACATATTTGTCATGATCCGGATAGGAAATATGTATCTCGTCTTTTTTCTTCTTTGGATTCTGGTAAACATCCAGTGACGGATGATTGATGATGATTATGTTATTTATTTTCTCCAGGACTTTCGCTGTATACCAGGCATCTGCAAGCGCCCGGTGAAATCCCCTGGATTTCTCTATTTTCAGCTCATCGATCGCATGCTCCAATGCACACCTGTGTGTACCGTCATCATAACTGATACTGTATAGTTTCTGCACATCATAATAGGTCACAGGTCCGGGAAGCAGATCCAGCAGGCCATAGAACTTCATATTTCTCTGAAGTTCCATCACGTCCTGATTTCCCCAGGTAAAAAAGTACCAGTCTTCTCCGCACCAGTCAATAAATTCCCTGACTGCCTGCTCAAAGGGCACTCCTTTCATTAGATCTTTATAATCTACATGAATTACCTCATGGATGCTGTCATGAATCCATTTATAGACCTGTGGTTTGATCAGTCGGTGAAAATGATCCGTTATTTCTTTTTTGCTGTTTACTTTTACAGCCCCAATCTCGATAATCTCAAATGGAAGCCTGTCGTTACGTGTTTTCTTTCCCGAAGGATTCTGATTCCATTCCAGGTCAAAGACAATATAGTTCATTCATCCGGTCCTTTTTGTTTATTACTTTTTCGCATTTATTTTCCACTGCTGATAAACATATTATTTCACAATCTTCAGTTCATACTGTCTGGTTCCCAGACCAATCTTCTCTGCCTGATCCAGTGTTGCCTGCCATTCAATGTTCGGGTTGGAATCTTTGAAATGGTCGTGGTGGCAATGCCAGTCAGGTTTTGCCAGATGTTCTCCAAGCTGGCTGTTCTCGATCGGAGTTGCTTTCAGACAGGCATCTGCGCAGGCCTGGTCCAGAGCAACCGGGTCAAAGCTTGCAAACATTCCGATATCAGGAAGGATTGGTGCATCATTTTCGCCATGGCAGTCACAGTTCGGGCTGATATCCTGAACAAGTGCTACATGGAAATGCGGACGGCCATGACAGACTGCCTGTGCATATTCTGCCATCTTACGGTCAAGAAGTTCATTCGCACTGCTGTTTGGATTGTATACTGCATCAAAACCACAGGCTCCGATACAACGGCCGCAGCCTTTACATTTATCATAATCAATGACTGCTTTTTTATTCGGATATGTAATCGCATCACTTCCGCACTCTTTTGCGCAGCGACGGCATCCGCGGCAGAGTTCTTCGTTTACTGCAGGTTTTCCGCTAGCATGCTGTTTCATCTTACCTGCGCGGCTTCCGCATCCCATTCCGATATTCTTCAGAGCACCGCCGAAGCCGGTTGCTTCATGTCCTTTGAAGTGGCTTAAGCTGATAAAAATATCTGCATCCATGATCGCATGTCCGATCAGTGCAGTCTGACAATATTCACCGTTAACTACCGGTACTTCTACTTCGTCTGTACCGCGTAAGCCATCACCGATGATGATCTGGCATCCTGTTGAAATGCTGTTAAATCCGTTGAGATTTGCGCACTCCAGATGCTCCAGTGCATTCTTACGGCTTCCCGGATAAAGAGTGTTGCAGTCTGTGAGGAACGGAAGTCCTCCCTGCTCTTTACAGAGATCAGCTACTGTTTTTGCGTAATTCGGGCGCAGGAAAGCCAGATTGCCAAGTTCTCCGAAATGCATTTTAATAGCCACGAATTTTCCATCCATATCAATGTCTTTGATTCCGGCTGTAACGCAGAGTTTCTTCAATTTATCAAGCTGGCTGGTGCCAACCGGACATCTGAAATCAGTAAAATAAACGGTTGATTTTTCCATCGTTTTTCCTCCTGTTTTTATTGATCAAAATTTGATTTTCTTTTTTATTTTATCACAAGATGCAGGTTCTTTTCGAGATATTTTTTTGCTTACATCTGTTCGTAAAATTTTGTCACCTTTTTGTATTCTGCAGGCAAAGTGATCTGCTCTACCACAACATCTCCATCTTCTGCATTGTGGTAACGGTAAATGTAAACGCCCTCCTGGATCTCATCTCCTTCGATCAGAGAAACTGCCAGATATCCCTGTCCTTCAAATTCAAAGGTATCCATGATCGCAAAATCCCGTTCTGTTCCGTCAGATACCGGGATGCTGATTACTTCATATTCTTCCATCGTATGTTTTCCTCTCATTCATAAGCAGTCTTATTCTTATTTTCGCTGTTTTTTATTGTAGCAAAGAGTGTTAATTATATCAATCCTATTTAACCGAATCAAGTAAGTCGTTACTGTTCACTCCGTTCACAGTAACAGTAAGTCCCCTGCGGGTTACAAAAAGAAAGACTGCACCTCCAATGAGCACAGCCTTTCCGGTTTGGTATATTTTATTCAGTTCTGCTTACAATTGCTTATGCCATGATCGGTTTTAATGCTTCTGCAAGCTTTTCTTTCTCAGCTTCTGCCTCTTCCAGATTCTTGCCGAGAGTTGTGTAATAGATTTTGATCTTTGGTTCTGTTCCGGATGGGCGGACAACTACTGTCTCGCCGTTATCCAGCTTGTAGATCAGTACGTTTGCTGCAGGAAGTCCTGTTTCTTCCGGTTTCTGGTAATCTGTTACTTTTACTATAGTATGACCTGCGATCTCTGTGAGAGGTTTGTCACGAAGTCCCTGCATCAGAGCTGACATCTTATCCATTCCGCTTAATCCCGGGAATTCGAAGCTGTCTACTTTATTCAGGTAACGTCCGTACTGTGCATAGATCTCTTCCATTCTCTGTTTCAGGGAACTTCCGATGCTTCTGTAATATGCAGCCATTTCACAGATCAGCATAGATCCGATAACAGCATCCTTGTCACGTACATATGGTCCTGCAAGGTATCCGTAGCTCTCTTCAAATCCGAAGATAAATCTGTCTACTTCATCTGCTGCTTCAAGCTGTGCGATCTGATCGCCGATCCACTTGAATCCTGTAAGTACGCTTCTGAGTTCTACTCCATAGTGCTCTGCCACTGCATCTGCAAGTGGTGTGGAAACAATGGATTTCACTGCTACCGGGTTCTTTGGCATTGTGCCTTTTTCGATGCGGCCTGCACAGATATAGTCAAGAAGGAGTACACCTACCTCATTACCTGTTACCAGTTCATAGGAACCATCCGGGCATTTCATTGCAATACCAACGCGGTCTGCATCCGGGTCAGTTGCAAGCATTAAGTCTGCGCCTGTTTCTTTTGCAAGGTTTAATCCAAGCTCCAGAGCTGCAAAGATTTCCGGATTCGGATAGCTGCAGGTTGTGAAGTATCCGTTAGGATATTCCTGTTCCGGAACGATTGTGATATCTGTGATTCCGATATCTTTTAATACCTGAGTTACAGGTACAAGTCCTGATCCGTTTAACGGGCTGTAAACCAGTTTCAGCCCTGCTGTCTTGCAGAGACCCGGACGAACCTGACGGGATTCGATAGCTTCATAGAGAGCCTGCTTACAGTCATCTCCTACGAAACGGATCTTTCCCTGTTCTACGCCTTCTGCGAAGGACATATATTTCGCACCTGTAAGTACATCTGTTTTCTGGATCTCTTCATATACAATGGCAGCTGCATCGTCTGTCATCTGGCATCCGTCAGGACCGTATGCTTTGTATCCGTTGTACTTAGCCGGGTTGTGGGATGCTGTTACCATAATACCTGCATTGCATTCATAGTAACGTGTTGCAAAGGAAAGTGCCGGTACAGGCATCAGTGCGTCATAAATTCTGACATTGATATCATTTGCCGCCAGTACGCCTGCTGCTGTTTTTGCAAATACATCACTCTTAAGACGGCTGTCATAGCTGATGGCTACTGTCTGATTACCGCCCTGTGTTTTTACCCAGTTCGCAAGTCCCTGTGTTGCCTGGCGAACTACATAAATATTCATACGGTTGGTTCCGGCTCCGAGAACTCCGCGAAGTCCGGCTGTTCCGAATTTCAGCGCTACTGCGAAACGATCTTTAATCTCTTCATCGTTTCCTTCGATTTTGGATAACTCCGGATTAAGATCCGCATCCTGCAGATCTGCTGCCAACCAGCGTTTGTATTCTTCCTGATACATTTTGACCACTCCTGCCTTATTTTTATAGATTTTTTTGTATATATTAGCTGAATATAACTATATAATACCATAACTCAGACAAATCAGCAACAAGACAGCGAGATTTCAATCAAATTTTAAAAATTACTTTCTTTTCTGTTTGTCTGCTCTCTGCAGGCGTTTCCTATATTGGTCAGGCAGAGTACTGTGGTGATCAGGAAAAGTCCGGGGATCAGAATGATCCACCAGGAACCTGTCATTAATGCCTTATCGGACAGAGACAGCATACTTCCCCATGTGATAACCTCTATCGGAAGTCCAATACCCATAAAACTTAAAGTAGCTTCAGAGATCATTGCAGTTCTTACATTCATGACTACCATAAACATAATTGATGAGAAAAAGTTCGGCACCAGATGCTTCCACAAAATACGGAAGAATCCCGCTCCCATACATCTTGCAGCGATGATATACTCACTGTTTCGTATCTGCCGTACCTCTGTGCGTACTACTTTCGCAATACTGGTCCAGCTGGTCACACCGATCACAAAGGACAGACTCAGGATATTGGCCTCTCCCATGATAGCCTGCAGCAAAATAATCAGGAGCAGAGTTGGTATACTTAAGAATATTTCTGTAAATCTCATGATCAGTTCATCAAGCCAGGCAGGTGCCACTCCACTGAAGGCACCGACTACCACCGCAATAAAAGTAGAAATAACTGTGGCTAATCCACCGATCAGGATCGAGATTCTTCCTCCATACCAAATCATGGAAAAAATATCCCTTCCCATAGTATCTGTTCCAAAAAGGAACTCCCTGTCAGGAGCTTTATTATAGTTTAACAGATCCATATAAGCAGGATCCTTTGTCATGATCAGTTCCGCACACAGGCAGCCCAGTACGATAAGAATCAGGATTGCTGCTGAAACAACGGGTTTTCCCTGATACCACTTTTTCTTTGATTTGGGAATTACGGTTTCTGTCTTTCTGTTTCCTGCCAGTTCAAATAAATGATTGGTCATCCTTCTACTACCTCCGATTTCTCGGTTATTACTTCATCCTTCATGCGGGGATCTATCTGTTCATTAATAGTCTGACTGACGATATTACAGAAAATAACCAGGATTCCTGACATCATACAAAGCAGCATCAGCAGATTGTAATCATGATATCTGGCGCTCTCATAGGACAGAGCTCCGATTCCGGGATAAGAGAATACACTTTCTACCACATAGGTTCCTCCAAGTACATGGGGGACTGCAATGGCCATAATACTCAGATAAGCAGGCATTACATTTCGGACACAATGTCTGAACATAAGCTTTTTCTTATCCAGGCCTTTTGCCTTTGCCAAAAGTACATAATCTGCCCGAACCTCTTCAAGGATCTTATTTCGGATCATGTAAGCATAATACCATAAATGCTCCATGACCACGAT
The DNA here is from genome assembly GCF_020594215.1 of Blautia sp. DFI.1.216. Classification (NCBI taxonomy): domain Bacteria; kingdom Bacillati; phylum Bacillota; class Clostridia; order Lachnospirales; family Lachnospiraceae; genus Blautia; species Blautia sp. DFI.1.216. The sequence goes on along the minus strand of NZ_JAJDML010000018.1, from coordinate 56,753 downwards.
GGTCAGAGGCATGATCAGATGCAGCACTCTGTCACCGATATCTTCTGCATTTCCTGTACTGTAAGCTCCACTGCTTGGCAGGATCTTAAGATTTACAGAAAAAACAAGGATCAGGACCAGAGCCATCCAGAACTCAGGAATACAACTGGATATGGTTCCCAGCTTACACAGGATCCGGTCTGCTAGCCGGTTTTCGTACCAGGCACACAGGATTCCCAGGAGCAAGGCTCCGGCAAACATAATGATAAATCCGATTCCTCCAAGTACAAGTGTATTGCCAATACGGCCGCCAATCACTTCTACCACATCCTGTTTATATTTAAATGAAATTCCAAATTCTCCATGAAAGGCATTTTTTACCCACTTCACATACTGCACAGAAATCGGTTCGTTCAATCCCAGTTTTCCCATAGCCCATTCACGTTCTTCCGGACTCATCTTCTCTGTACGGTCACCATAATAGGAGATCAGCGGATCTCCCGGTGCAAGACGGGCTACATAAAATACAGCTACAGACAATATAAATACTGAGATCAGGAATATCAGGCATTTTTTACCATAGTAGACTAACTTTTTTTGTCTCATTATATACTGCACCCCTTTCCTTCATCCGGAAGCATTGCAAAATGTCCGGGTGACACTTCTGTCCACACGCTGTTTTCCATTCCTTCGCCATCATAGTACTGCAGAACTCTTTTTCTCTCCCTGATCGGGTCAGGAACAGGAATTGCAGACAGCAATGTTTTTGTATAAGGATGCACCGGATTGGAATACAATTCTTCTGATGGCGCCAGTTCTACCAGTTTTCCATGATACATAACTCCCACACGATCGCAGAGATACTCAACCATAGCCAGATCATGGGCTATAAACAGAAATGTAAATCCATGCTCCTCCTGCAGATGACGGAACAGATTGACGATCTGGGCCTGTATGGACACATCCAGAGAAGCTATCGGTTCATCAGCCACCAGAAATTCCGGTTCCATACACAGAGATCTGGCTATGGCCACTCGCTGTCTCTGTCCCCCTGATAATTCAGATGGATAACGGTCCAGGAAACTGTTCTCAAGTCCTACATATTCCATCTGAAAAGCAGCTTCCTTCACAAAGCTTCCTCTCGGAGGTGTGATATGCTGGATTCTCATTGGTTCCGTAATAATATCTGACACCTTCATTTTCTGGTTCAGACTGGATGCGGAATCCTGAAATATCATCTGGCGGCGGGTCTGCAGCATTTTTTTATGCTTTTTGAATTCCTTTTTGTCGCAGATATTTACATCTTTATACCAGATTTCTCCCTGAGCCGGCTGATATATATTCATCAGACATCTGGCAACTGTGGACTTTCCTGAACCGGATTCCCCTACCAGACCAAAGATCTCACCTTTATGGATCCGAAATGAGACATCATCTACAGCCTTTACCTTGATCTTTTTTGTCAGATGAAACTGCTGAGTCAGATGCCTGACATCCAATAAAACTTCTTTACTCATGCGCAGTTCCTCCCACAGGTGATTTGATCTGCGGTGCTCTTGGATCCAACAGCCAGGTTGCCGCATAATGAGTATCTGTTATCTTAAACATAGGCGGCATTTCTTCATAATCCATATTCAGGGCATATTCGTTTCTACATGCAAAAGCATCACCTTTCGGCGGATCTATCAAAGTAGGAGGCATGCCGGGGATAGTGTACAGGCTTTCTTTTCCATTTGCAAATGCAGGCAGTGATCTCATCAGCCCCCATGTGTATGGATGTCTGGGATCATAATACACTTCCTCTGCTGTACCAATCTCTACGATCTTGCCTGCATACATGACTGCCACTCTGTCTGCCACACGTGCAACCACTCCCAGATCATGGGATACCAGTATGGTAGCTGTTCCAAGCTTCATCTGTATTTCCCGCAGAAGATCCAGGATCTGTGCCTGTATGGTCACATCCAGTGCAGTAGTAGGTTCATCTGCAAATAAAATATCCGGATCTGCAGCCAGAGCGATGGCCATCACACATCTCTGACGCATTCCTCCGGAAAACTGCCAGGGATACTGATGATATCGTTCCTTTGGATGGGAGATACCTACCAGTTCCATAAGTTCCAGAACCTTCTTATTTACCTGTTCCTTCGTGTAATTCTTATTGTGGATCACCACTGCTTCCCCAATCTGTTTTCCAATTTTAATAGTTGGATTCAGGGATGTCATAGGATCCTGAAAGATCATAGAAAAAACTCTTCCACGCAGTTTCTGCATCTCCTTTTCCCTGTAACAGGTGATATCCTGTCCGTTCACACAAATGCTGCCCTCTTTAATCTTTGCACTTGGCGGCAAAAGCTTCATGATACTTTTGCAAAGCACACTCTTCCCGCATCCGGATTCTCCAACTATAGCCAGCACCTCTCCCTTTTTTAATGAAAAAGACACATCTCTTACTGCCTGGACTTCTCCGGCAGGACCGTCAATGCTGACTGAAAGATTTTTAACCTCTAATAAATGTTCCATTTTCAATCCTTTTTCCGCTCGTGTAAAAAGGGGGCACCTTTAGTGCCCCCGTCACAACCTTTATCTTTTTATTCAATAGTCCAGTCTGCTACATTCCAGAAGATTCCAACTCCATGATGTCCCATAATTGTATCAGGATCAATTCCTTTAATATTGCTGTCAGCAACATAGTTGGCATCAATATAGCAGATCATTGCATAAGCCGGATCCTCTGCCAGAGCTTTCTGGAAATTAGCATAGGCTTCTGCACGAACTTCCGGATCAGCTGACTGTCTTGCTTCTGTCAGATACTTGTCAACGTCTGCATTAGAATAGCCGGAGTAGTTTGCTCCCTTATCTGTTCCGAATACTTTGTATGTATGGTCGTCAGCGTCAAATGGGCTTCCCCATCCGATCAGGAATGCCATCTGTCCTGCCCAGTCTGTCTGTGCAGGGATCTCTACTGATACATCCATGCCGATCTCTTTCAGTTCCTGTGCTGCGATCTGAGCCATATCAATACGTACCTGATCTCCTGCACTTACGCTGATCACAAATCCCACTTTTTCGCCGTCACGATAATAGAATCCGTCATCACCCATCTCGCATCCTGCAGCTTCCAGAATTTCTTTTGCTTTTTCAGGATTGTAATCATAATGCTCTACATCTTCATAATTGTAGATATTTCTCTGAAGAGGTCCATAAGCCGGCATTCCCTGTCCAAGGATAACTGCGTCGATGATCGCCTGACGGTCAAGCCCATAGCATACTGCCGGGATCAGATCACGGTTTTTCTGCCAGTATTCATTTCCAAAGTTAAACATGATTCCACGATAGTCAGAAGTCTTCATATCGTAGCATGTATATGCCTCATCATCTGCAAAAGCAGCTGCATCCTTTGGTGTTAATAATGCCAGATCAAGTTCTCCGGATTTTAACTGAAGTGCTTTCGCATTGTCATCCGGTACGATCTTGAATACAATTTTATCGATGGAAGGCTCACCCTTGAAATAATCTTCATTCTTAACCAGTGTGATCGCCTGTCCCTCATCCCAGGATTCAATCTTGTATGGACCTGTTCCTACCGGGTTACGGAAGAAGTCAGAAGTCTGCATATCTTCTCCCTCAAGCAGATGCTTAGGAAGAACTGCCATTGTCATATAGTCAAGGAATGCAACGTTTTTGTCCTCAAGCTTGAACGCAACCGTATGATCATCAATAACATTGATTTCCTCTACGTCCTCGTAGTTGGGTGCATTCTCAGAACCATTTTCCGGATCCATGATCGCTTCAATAGTAAATTTAACATCCTCTGCTGTCACAGGTTCGCCGTCCTGCCACTTGGCATCTTCTGCCATATGGAATGTATAAGTATTGGTTTCATCATCAAAATCCCAGCTCTCTGCCAGTCCCGGAACTACCTGATTATCTCCGTCATGTGCAGTTAAACCGTTGAAGATCAGAATATTGATCTCTCCATGTTCATCCATAGCAGGATTGATCCTGGTATAATCTCCGCTTCCGTATACCAGTGTTGTTTCTTCCTCTGCCAGTACAGGCACTGTTGTTCCGGCACTGACCAGTGATACAGTCAGAAGCACTCCGGCCATTGTCAATAAACCCTTTTTCATTTCATGTTCCCTCGCTTTTTCTTTATTGGTAACTGGCTTTTATGATATCAGACAATTCTGACATCAGTAAGCCCTGCAGGGGGATATTGACATATTCCTTTTTGTGCCTTATATATGCCATATATGGCATACCTGAAGCAGTATCATTACTCTCCATCGCAGTGCGATCCTGCCCGGAGTGTTATTTATGTTATAGGAACATTACAGAGTAATTTCCTATAATATAAATAACACTCCGCCTTTAGTATTTCACTAAAAGCGAAGTGTCCTGATATTAATATAATTTTGCACCAGCCGGAATATGGTCATCTACCATCAGAAGATGAAGTTTTTCTTCGCCCTCTTCTTCATGGATTGCACTAAGTAACATTCCACAAGATTCAATTCCCATCATTGCTCTAGGTGGCAGATTTGTGATAGCTATAAGTGTCTTACCTACCAGTTCTTCTGGTTCGTAGAATGCGTGAATACCGCTTAAAATGGTACGTTCTACGCCTGTTCCATCATCCAGAGTAAACTGTAAAAGTTTCTTTGACTTCGGCACTGCGACACACTCTTTTACCTTTACTGCACGGAAATCGGACTTGCTAAAAGTCTCAAAATCTACCTCATCTTTGAACAATGGTTCGATTTCTACCTTTGAAAAATCAATCTTCTCAACTGGCTTTTCTGAAACTGTTTTAGCCTGCGCAACGTTGTTTGCTTCGTTCTTAGCAGCGCCCTGGGACTTCATTGTCGGGAACAGCAGTACGTCACGGATTGCCTGGCTGTCTGTAAGCAGCATAACCAGACGGTCGATTCCGTATCCGATACCACCTGTAGGCGGCATACCGATCTCCAGTGCATTCAGGAAGTCTTCATCTGTGTGGTTTGCTTCCTCATCTCCTGCGTCAGCAAGAGCATCCTGTGCTTTGAAACGCTCTCTCTGGTCAATCGGGTCATTGAGCTCGGAATATGCGTTACACATTTCCCATGTATTGATGAAAAGCTCGAAACGCTCTACCTTATTCGGGTCAGAAGGTTTCTTCTTTGTCAGCGGAGAAATCTCGATCGGATGATCCATGATAAAGGTTGGCTGGATCAGTTCTTTTTCACAGTATTCCTCGAAGAACAGGTTGATGATATCACCCTTCTTATGACGTTCTTCATATTCAATATGATGCTCATCTGCAAGCTTCTTAGCTGCTTCATCATCTGCAACTTCATCAAAGTCAATTCCTGCATATTTCTTGATCGCATCATTCATGGTCAGACGTTCAAAAGGTTTGCTGAGGTCGATCTCGATACCATTGTAGGAAATCTTCGCAGAACCACAAACCTTCTCTGCCAGATAACGGAACATAGACTCAGTCAGTTCCATCATGCCTTCATAATCTGTATATGCCTGATAAAGCTCCATCAGAGTAAACTCCGGATTATGACGGGTATCTACACCTTCATTACGGAATACACGTCCGATCTCATAAACTCTCTCAAGACCACCAACGATCAGTCTCTTCAGATAAAGCTCAAGAGAAATACGAAGCTTAACATCTTCGTTCAGTGCATTATAATGAGTTTCAAACGGTCTTGCTGCAGCACCGCCTGCATTTGCAACCAGCATCGGAGTTTCCACTTCCATGAAGTCACGGTCTGCAAGGAAGTTACGGATTTCTTTCAGAATCTGGGAACGTTTGATAAATACGTTCTTGCTGTCCTGATTCATGATAAGGTCTACATATCTCTGACGATAACGCATATCTGTATCTGTCAGTCCATGGAATTTCTCAGGAAGAATCTGTAAGCTCTTGGAAAGAAGAGTCATGCTTTCTGCATGGATAGAAATCTCACCTGTTCTTGTTCTGAATGCAAAACCTTCCAGTCCGAAGATATCACCGATATCGGATTTCTTAAAATCTGCATAAGAATCTGCTCCGATCGCATCTCTTGCTACATATACCTGAATATTTCCCTGTAAATCCTGGATATTGCAGAAAGAAGCCTTACCCATAACTCTCTTGAACATCATACGGCCTGCGATCGCTACGTGGATCGGGCTTGCGTCCATGATTTCTCTTCTCTCTTCGTAATCTTTCTTAACAGCTTCCTTTGCCTGTTCTTCATCAAGACCTGTTACATCTACTTCTGCACGATCTTTGAGAAGTTCTGCCTCATGTGCTTCATAAAGACTCTTCACTTCCATTGAGTGATGAGTCTGATTAAACTTTGTGATCTGAAATGGGTCTTTTCCATTAGCCTGAAGATCTGCCAGTTTATCGCGACGTACCTTCAGTAACTGGTTTAAATCCTGTTCCTGCTTCTGCTGTGCCACCTTGGTTCCTCCTTATATACTTGTATAATTATTATTTGTTCATAACTGTTCAGTACCTTCACAGTTACGAGCCAAAATGCATTAAAAATCACCTGCGGTGATGGCATTTTGGCTTGTATGTCTCGGGATTTTGGTACTTACGTGCCAAAACACCTCGCGGGATAGTAGACTACTGAATAGTTACATTTATTCTACATTTCCATGTGATATCAGATGTAACAGAAGATTCCATTCAACAGAATCCTGTATTTTCAAATATCAATTTATCAGATATACAGACAAAAATAAGAAATAACAAACTTCTTATTGTCTTCTTATTATCTGCTTATATAGTCAGAGAAAGGTGCGCGTTATGCCTTTGCATGATAAATCTCTACGCGCACCTCAGTCATCTGTCTCTTATACGTTTCTCTGGATCTCCAGAACTTTGTATTTCATGATTCCTGCCGGCATCTCTACTTCTACTACATCACCTGTATGCGCACCGATAAGTGCTTTTCCTACGGGAGATTCGTTGGAGATTTTGCCTTCAAGGCTGTTAGCCTCTGTGGAACCTACGATCTTCAGCTCGATGTCTTCTTCGAATTCAAAATCGTGTACTTTAACCTTACATCCAACGCTGATCTTGTCCAGATCTACTTCGTCCTCTACAACAACTTCAGCATTCTTTAAGATCTTCTCGATTTCTTCGATACGTGCTTCAATGTCTCTCTGTTCGTCTTTCGCTGCATCGTATTCCGCATTCTCAGATAAGTCGCCCTGTTCTCTGGCTTCCTTAATTTTCTCTGCTACTTCTTTTCTCTTTACTACCTTTAAATCATGCAGCTCTTCTTCTAATTTTTTAAGTCCTGCATAAGTTAGTAAGTTTTTCTTTTCTTCCATAATAACCTTACTCCCTTTCAACATCCGGTATAGTCTTCTGCGTTTCTTTTCGCCCCGGATCACTACATGGATTTATGTGCTTCCTGATACATCATACCTGAAAAAGGGCAGACTTATTCTAGGATATTCACAATTTCTGTATTATACAAAAAAGCACCCGGATTGTCAAGCATTCCGAGCGCCTTTGCTATTGTTTATATTTCTCATTTCACATGGTTTTAACTTTTATGCTAATCTTGATAAAAGCGCCTCCAGCGCTTCATAACTTTCTATGGTGTTTGACTCTCTTCTGAGCCCTGCGCTGTGACGCATACCTGCAGTATACCAGGCAACGTGTTTACGCATCTCACGTATTCCTACGAATTCCCCTTTTAATTCAATCTGTTTTCTGGCATGACGCAGGATCATTTCACGTATTTCCTCTACAGACGGACGTTCCAACAGTTCTCCTGTCCGGAAATAATGGTTCAGTTCGCGGAACAACCAGGGATTTCCCCTTACTGCACGTCCCACCATAACAGCATCACATCCGGTCTGTTTTACCAGTGCTTCTGCTTTCAGCGGAGAATCTACATCTCCGTTTCCAATTACAGGAATGGTAATCGCTTCTTTTACCCTGCGGATCGTATCCCAGTCTGCAGTGCCGGAATAGTACTGCTGTCTGGTGCGCCCATGCACTGCAAGTGCTGCTGCTCCCGCATCCTCAATACGTTTCGCGATTTCAACAATATCTACCGGTTCATTCTCAAATCCGATTCGCACCTTGACAGTCAACGGTTTACTGATTGCAGATGATACTTTTCGAACGATCTCTTCAATCAGATTCGGGTTCTTCAATAATGCAGATCCCTCACCGTTATTGACAACCTTCGGCACAGGGCATCCCATATTGATGTCCAGGATATCGAAATCTCTGTCCTCAATGGATTTCGCAACCTCTGCCATAAGATCCGGTTCACTGCCAAAAAGCTGCATGGAAACCGGGTGCTCACATGGATCAATCTCCATCAGGGCAATGGTGTTCTTATTGTGAAAAGAAATCGCTTTTGCACTGATCATTTCCATACAGATCAGTCCGGCCCCCTGCTCTTTACAGAGCGTTCGAAATGGCAGGTCTGTGACACCTGCCATTGGTGCAAGAACAAACGGATTATCAATCTGTACGTTTCCTATTTTCCACTGCATCTCCATGAATGGTTCTCTTGCCCGTACCGGCTCATTCCTTGTCTGCATGGATTCAGTCCTCACTGCCCGATGTTTTCTTCAGTTCTTCTTCCGGGATGTCTCCGAGAAAGAATACTTTATAATACATTTCCAGAGATTCCAGAAGTTCTTTCTTGTCCTGCTGAAGCTGTTTGATCTTCAGTCCGCTTCCGATCTCATCGTAGCGGGCATCTGCTTCCAGAGCTTCTGTTTTAAACTGAAGTCTGCCGTTTTCGTCAAATTCCAGAGTCAGGATTCCTCCTACATCCTCTGTGTAAAGAACACACATGATCTGAAGCTCTTTCTTCACATGATCCGGAAGTGCATTGAAATCCTGATTAAAATAAAATTTCTTCTCATAGGCACTTGCGCCGCAGAGAGTAATGTTGTCCTGATACATAAATTACTGTTTCCCTCTTTCGAAATTATTCAGAATCTTTATACATAGCTGTAAAGTCCACGCACCGAAACCTCTCCTGCGCTGACTTTCACAACTTCTTTATTCTGCCTTTCCACAAGCAGTTCACCTTTTTCATCAATCCCCCTGCAGATTCCTTCGAAACTTCTGTCACCATCGATCACTCTGACCGGCTGGTTCAGATTTGCAAGGATTCTGTGGTAATCATCCAGCAGATGAGTAAAATCACAGGTCTGGATAAATTTCTCATAGTTGATCTCGAAATATTTCATCACCAGTGCAATCACCTGATTTCTGTCATATTCACGACCGCCCTCCAGAATCAGTGAAGTCGCTTTGTCCTGCATTTCTTCCGGAAATTCTTTCAGGTTTACATTGATTCCTACTCCGATGAGAACATAATTGATCTTCACACCATTTGTTCCCATCTCGGTCAGGATACCACAGATTTTCTTCTTAGAGATCACAATATCATTGGGCCATTTAATACTTACGTTAAACCCCAGTTCCTCTGCTGCCTGTGCCACTGCCATTCCCATAACCAGTGTCAGCATAGACGCATACTGCGGTGAAAATTCCGGACGTAAGAGCAGTGTCATCATAATAGAGCTGCCCTCCGGTGCTTCCCATCTTCTGTCAAAACGCCCTCTTCCCGCAGACTGAAATTCCGCAACTGCCAGAGTTCCATGCTCTGCACCATCTTTTGCCAGACGCTTGATCCATGAATTGGTAGAATCTGTTTCTTTTGCAAAATGGACGGTTTTGCCCGCCCATTTTGTGTCTATCGCCTGTGAAATTGTTTCTTCATTATACAGATGTGCCATTATTTGTTCTCCGGCTCTCCTAATGTTGCTACCATAACAGCTTTGATGGTATGCATACGGTTCTCTGCCTCATCAAATACTTTGGACTGCTCAGATTCAAATACTTCGTCTGTTACTTCCATGTCTGTCAGATTGAATCTCTCGCCCATTTCCTTGCCGATCTTTGTCTTAAGGTCATGGAATGCAGGCAGACAGTGAAGGAAGATTGCTTTCTCTCCTGCGTTCTTCATAACGTCCTTTGTTACTTTATAAGGTGTCAGATCATGGATTCTCTCTGTCCATACCTCATCCGGCTCACCCATGGATACCCATACGTCTGTATAGATAACGTCTGCATCCTTTGTTCCTTCCTGAACATCCTCTGTCAGAGTGATGCTTCCGCCGGATGCTTTTGCATATTCCTCGCACTGAGCAACTAACTCTGCATTCGGGAAATATTTCTTAGTTGTGCAGGCTACGAAATGCATGCCAAGTTTTGTGCAGGCAATCATCAGGGAATTACCCATATTGTAGCGGGCATCACCCATGTATACAAGCTTACGTCCTTTTAAATCTCCGAAATGCTCACGGATTGTCAGCATATCAGCGATCATCTGTGTCGGATGATATTCGTTCGTAAGGCCATTCCATACCGGAACACCTGCATGTTTTGCAAGCTCTTCTACGACTTCCTGACCAAATCCACGATATTCGATACCATCATACATTCTTCCCAGAACTCTTGCTGTATCTGCAATGCTTTCTTTCTTACCGATCTGAGAACCTGTCGGATCCAGGTATGTGCTTCCCATTCCAAGATCATGGGCAGCTACCTCAAAAGAGCAGCGGGTTCTTGTACTTGTTTTTTCAAAAATAAGTGCAATATTTTTGCCTCTGTAATATTCGTGAAGCTCGCCGGCTTTCTTCTTTGCTTTAAGTTCTGCGGATAAATCAATAAGATATGTGATCTCCTCCGGTGTAAAGTCTTTCAGTGTCAGAAAGTTTCTTCCTTTTAAGTTCATAATAATTCTCTCCCCGATGTCATTTATTCTCTTTTGTTATTTGTCTGTCTCCACTTTCGGATCAGTGACGATCTCTTTCAGCGAACTTGCCAGACCTGCGATTCCCTGAATATCCGACGGAATAATGATCTTGGTTGCCTTACCGTCTGCTGCCTTGGCAAATGCTTCCAGACTCTTCAGTGTCAGAACTGCTTCATCTGCTCCTGCCTCTCTGATCATGCGGATACCCTCTGCATTGGCATTCTGAACTTTCAGAACTGCCTCAGCCTGTCCTTCTGCCTCCTTGATCATACGCTCTTTCTGAGCCTCTGCGCGGAGGATTGCTGCCTGTTTCTCAGCTTCTGCATCCAGAATTGCGGATTGTTTCTTACCTTCTGCAACAAGGATCGTAGATTTCTTCTGACCTTCTGCGATCAGGATTGCTTCACGACGTTCACGCTCAGCTTTCATCTGTTTCTCCATTGCATCCTGAATAGCTGCCGGAGGAATAATGTTCTTCAGTTCCACACGATTGACCTTGATTCCCCATGGATCAGTAGCTTCATCAAGAGAAGCTCTCATCTTGGTATTGATCGTCTCACGTGATGTAAGTGTCTCATCCAGTTCCATGTCACCGATAATATTTCTTAAGGTTGTTGCGGACAGATTCTCGATTGCCATGATCGGATTCTCCACACCGTAAGTATAAAGCTTCGGATCTGTGATCTGAAAGAATACGACAGTATCGATCTGCATGGTTACGTTATCCTTTGTGATAACCGGCTGCGGTGGAAAATCCACTACCTGTTCCTTCAGATTTACCTTTCTGGCTACTCGTTCAATAAACGGAACCTTGAAGTGAATTCCTGTACTCCAGGTTGCCTGATAAGCTCCCAGACGTTCCAGGATTACTGCATATGCCTGTGGTACAATGCGGACGCAGGATGCAAGGACCCATACCGCAATAACGATAATAACTATCAGAAAAACCACGCCCATAACTAATCCTCCTTATTCTGTTTTACGATAAGTTTCACACCTCGGATCTCTTCGATCGTTACAACGGTGCCTTCGCCGATTTTTTCGTCATCAGCAGAACGTGCAGTCCATTCAATGTCATTGATACGAACCTGGCCTGTCTGCGCCAGATTGTCAATCTCCTGAATCACAACTGCTTTCTTTCCAATCAGACTATTTGCATTGGTCTGTATGGTTTCTTTGTTGAAATACTTCATTGCCAGTGGTCTGGTAAAGATGAGAAGTACCAATGAAACACACAGAAACAGCAATATCTGTACAGTGAGGTTCGCTCCTGCATAACATGCAATAGCAGCGACCAGTGCGCCGCCGGCAAACCAGATGGTGGTCAGTCCTGCCGTAATTGCCTCTACAACAAGCAATAACGCAAGAATCCCAAGCCAGATCAAAGGCTGCATGAAACTCCTCCTTTCGTCTGCTATCGTCTCTGACGAGCAGCTTCATACATGAGAATTCCGGATGCCATGGCAGCATTCAGAGATTCTACTTTTCCACACATAGGAATCCGTATCAGACAATCAGCACTGTCTGCCGCTTCATCTGTCAGTCCTTTTCCCTCATTGCCGATCAGGAAAGCAGTTCCTCCTGTGTAGGATTCCTGATCATAAGAGTTCTTACCATGCAGATGCGCCGCAAATGTGCGGATATTTCTGTCTTTCAGTTCCTGTGCTAATGATACCACACTTTCCACATATAGGAAAGGCATTCTGTAGACAGAACCCATGGTTGATCGTATAACCTTCGGGTTTGTGATATCCACGCAGGTCTTTGTCAGAAGAACTCCGCTTACTCCGGCACCCTCTCCTGTACGGAGAATAGTTCCCGCATTTCCCGGATCCTGCAGATCTTCCAGAATCATAACCAGCGGATTTTTCCCGCCGAGAATATCTTCCATTATATAGGAAGGTTTCTTAAGCACTGTCATAATTCCCTGCGGCGTCTGCGTATCGCTCATCTGTCGAAAAACAGAATCTGTTACTATTTCATATGGAAGTTTCTCCACCTGAGCCATCAGTTCTGCATCACCGCTGAGAGCTTCTGATACATACACCTTCGAAATCCAATCCCTAGGTGCTTCGCCGAACATTTTTCTTCCTTCTGCAACAAAAAGCCCTTGTTCTCTGCGGGCTTTTGTTTTCTGGTTCAGCTGTATGATATTTTTTACCTGTCCGTTATTTACACTGGTGATCATATCTTATCCTCAATTTTCCGAAACCTTATTCAGGTCACTGTTTGCTCCTGCTGCAACAACTGTGCAGTCTGCCGGAAACACTTCATCCGGCGCCACATTCATATTCATCTTATCGCCATGCTTCAGACCGATCAGATTGATGTTATACTTTTCCCTGACCTTCAGCTCCCGAAGTGTTTTTCCTATCCATTCCCGCGGGATCTTAAATTCTGCCATACTGAAATCAGAAGAAAGCTCAAACATATCGACAAATCCACTGGAGAGAAGATTTCTTGCAACTCTGATACCCATGGAATGTTCAGGATAAATCACCTTATCTGCCCCTATTTTCTCCAGTATCCTGCCATGAAGAGAATTCATTGCCTTCGCCATGACAAAAGGAACTCCAAGTTCTTTCACCTGCATCGTTGCTGTAATACTGGCCTCCATATTCTCGGCTACTGCGATGACCGCAACATCTACGTTCTGAACTCCAAGCGATTCCAAAATTCCCGGATCACGCACATCTGCCTTGACAGCATAGGAAACTTTCTCTGCGATATCCTGCACATTATCATCTTTATCGTCAATGGCAAGTACATCGCAGTTCGCCTCTGCCAGAGTAAGAGCTACCGTCATCCCGAACTGCCCAAGACCGATCACTGCATAAGATTTGTTCTTCATTTTCTTCCTCATTTCTCTTTCTGAACATATATTCGTTATCCTCTGCGAATATATGCCTGACTGCCAAACCGTTACTATCCAATCATAATATCTTCTTCTGCCAGATGTGAATCTGCCGGCATTTTCTGTACACGTACAGTCACTGCAGTTCCCAGAGTCAGCGGACCGATTCTTCCCAGATACATAGTCAGGATCACGATCCATTTGCCTGCTGTATTCAGGCAGGGTGTCAGCCCTCTGCTAAGTCCTACCGTTGCAACCGCAGATGTAATTTCATAAACAACATCTTCTATAGGTGCTTCCGGCATGGCTGCACACAACAGCATACTCATGAGAATAAGTACTGTAAGTACCATACCTGTCACTACGATCGCAGAACGGATGTAGCTGTCTCTGATTCTCCTGTGGTGTACTTCCACATCCCGTTTTCCCTGAAGATTGGATTTCAGACTCAGCAGAAGGACCGCAACTGTTGTTGTCTTAATTCCACCTGCTGTTCCCATAGGGGAACCGCCGATCAACATCAATATCAGGCACAGCATATAAGTTGCATTGGAAAATCTCTCCTGGCTTACAGTGAAAAATCCGGCTGTTCTTGTGGTAACTGACTGGAACAAAGATGCCATCCACTTCGTTCCCGGCGAATATGTCCCAATACTTTCCGGATTTCCATGATCAAACAGAAAGATCAGTACTGTACCGCCCACAACAAGTATCAGCGTCATCATCAACACGATCTTACTATGAAGACGGAGATTTTTAAATATACGTCCCACAGGAAGTTTCCCTCTGATGACTCGTTTGATCTTATCCCAGATATCCCACCAGACCACAAATCCAAGTCCTGACATAATGATCAGTCCTACACTTGTAAAGTTTACGATTGGATCAGCAACATACTGAGCCAGGCTATCCTCTCCCAGCAGATCAATACCAGCATTACAGAATGCAGATACTGCCGTAAAAACAGAGTATCCCAGACCTTTTGCCAGACCGAACTGCGGAATAAATCGAACTGCATAACACACTGCACCGATTCCTTCTGCTCCAAACACACAGATCAGAACTTTCTTCACCAGCCTGACCATCCCACCCATTCTGTCCATATTATAGGACTCCTGGATAACACGCCGGTTCCTCAGCGATATTTTCTTTCTCAGACTTATAAAAATAATACTGCCCAGGGAAATCAGTCCCACACCTCCGATCTGGATCAGGACAAGAATAATAAGCTTGCCTGCCAGAGTCCAGTGAGTTGCCGTAACAACTGTCACAAGCCCTGTTACACATATACTTGTGGTTGCGGTAAACATGGCATCTGTAAAAGATGTGTGGTATCCGGGTGCCGTACAAAACGGCAGCCACAGAAGTAATCCCCCTAAGATAATCACCCCCGCAAAACCGAGGGTAATTATCTGAGCAGTATTTAATTTATGCAGTCTGTTATATAACTGCATCTTTTTATTCATTTGTTATTTGTTGTTTTTATCATAGTTATGAGAAAGTGACTGGCATACTTCCCACTGATAGTCAGAGATACCTTTCTGCATAGCAAGTGCTTCATTGATATCGAAGTCTACGAATTCACCGTGACGATATCCGACAACGCGGCATGTCTTGCCTGCAATAAGAAGGTCTACAGCCAGAGCACCCATCATAGATGCATATACACGGTCTTTACATGTCGGGCTTCCACCACGCTGCATGTGTCCAAGGATTGTAGCACGTGTTTCGATACCTGTGGCAGCTTCGATACGTTTTGCCATTGCTTCAGAATGACCGATACCTTCTGCATTGATGATGATGTGATGCTTTTTGCCTTTCTTACGACTCTCGATAATGTTATTGATCAGCTTCTGCTCATCATAGTCATATTTTTCAGGAACCAGAACGTCCTCAGCACCGTTGGCAATACCGCACCACAGAGCAATATATCCTGCACCACGTCCCATAACCTCGATGATACTGCATCTCTCATGAGAAGTGGAAGTATCACGTACTTTATCAATTGCTTCCATTGCTGTGTTTACAGCTGTATCAAATCCGATGGTATATTCTGTACATGCAATGTCAAGGTCGATTGTTCCGGGAAGACCGATTGTATTGATTCCGAGATTCGCAAGCTTCTGAGCACCTGCGAAGGATCCGTCACCACCGATGACAACAAGTCCGTCAATTCCATGTTTTCTGCAGATCTCTGCTCCACGTTTCTGGCCTTCTTCTGTACGGAATTCTGCACAACGTGCTGTATAAAGGATTGTACCTCCACGCTCGATTGTATCAGATACATCTTTTGCGCTCATGTCAATAATCTCTTCGTTTAACAGACCATTGTATCCTTTCAGAATACCTTTTACATTTAATCCATTGCTTAAACCTCTTCTGACAACTGCACGAATTGCAGCATTCATTCCAGGTGCGTCACCACCGCTGGTAAGGACACCAATGGTTTTTATCTTGTTTTCTGCCATCTTTTCTTCCTCCATCTTCTGAATCTATCTCATTTTTACTATACACATATCCGGGTATAGTTTAGCGCATTTCTATAAGTTTTTCAATCCTCTTTCTACAACTTTAACATTGGTTTTACCATATTTTTCGTACATATAGTTCAGCCATAAGTCCTGAATTTGTGCATGATATCCAACCGGAAGCTTCTTTATGGCCTTTACGTCTTTCAGGTAGATCACAACAGCACTGTCACCCGGTGAACGTCTGAGGTCTGCAAGCAGTTCCTGAGATTGCTGTGTGTAGCTTTCTTTATTGTCAAACTGTATCCAGATTTCCCTTGGCATATTGTCAAAGGGACGGATTTTTTCAAGGATCAGTTTACTGGCGCGATCGTCCTCTGCAGATACTCTGCCCTGAATAAATACTCTGCCTTCTTCATTCAGGAACTGCTGACTTTTCTCATAATCTCTGGGGAACACAACTACCTCCACTGTTCCTACCAGATCCTCCACTGTGAGGAATGCCATAACCTTATTATTCTTTGTATATTTGATGGTTTTATCCGTAATCATTCCACCGATAATTACTTTCTGACCATCCGTGACTTTCGGAAGATTTGTTTCTTCATCCTGCTGAAAATCCGAGGTTTTCGCAGAAATGGTTTTCTCCATCATTTCCCGGTAATTTTCCAGAGGATGACCACTGAGGTAGATTCCCAGAACTTCCTTCTCATATCCCAGAAGTTCCTCTTTTCCAAATTCCTCCACATCGGGCATACGGATTTCAAATTCTTTCTTGTCCTCCTCGCTTACCAGATCAAAAAGGCTCATCTGGCCTGCCAGTGAATTCTTCTTCTCCTGACTGATG
This sequence comes from Blautia sp. DFI.1.216, assembly GCF_020594215.1. NCBI lineage: Bacteria > Bacillati > Bacillota > Clostridia > Lachnospirales > Lachnospiraceae > Blautia > Blautia sp. DFI.1.216. The sequence continues at coordinate 39,812 of NZ_JAJDML010000018.1, read as the reverse complement.
TTGTCGGAAATCTTCTGATAAACCAGCATTTTCTGGCGGCGGTTACCATCCAGGCAATCCAGCGCACCTGCTTTGATAAAGTTTTCTACTGCTCGCTTATTCATCTGCGGAGAGTTTCGTTCCATAAAATCCTTCAGGGAACGATATTGTCCGTTCTCTTCCCTCTCTCTTACCAGGCTTTCAATAACCGGACGTCCCACACTCTTTATAGCGGACAGGCCATATCGGATTGCACCGTTATCTACAGAGAATCCATACATTCCACAGTTCACATCCGGCGGCAGGATCTTAATCCCCATCTGTCTGCAGACCAGAATATATTCTGCAACCTTATTTGGAAAATCAATAACCGATGTCATTAATGCGGCCATAAATTCCACAGGATAGTAATATTTCAGATATGCAGTCTGATAGGAAACAACTGCATAGGCTGCTGCATGGGACTTATTAAAAGCATATTTGGCGAAATCAATCATTTCATCATAGATTTTATTTGCCGTTGCCTCATCAATTCCATTTGCAATACAGCCTGGAACTCCCTCTGCTTCATTTCCGTAAACAAAGTTCTGGCGCTCCTTTTCCATGACAGAGGCCTTCTTTTTGGACATTGCACGGCGCACCAGGTCGCTTCGGCCCAGAGTATAACCTGCCAGGTTACGAACGATCTGCATAACCTGTTCCTGATAGACAATACACCCATAAGTAGGCTTCAGGATCGGCTCCAGCTGAGGGCAGTCGTAACGGATGGTATCCGGACGGTTTTTGCCCCGGATATACTGGGGGATAAAATCCATGGGGCCCGGGCGGTAAAGAGAAATTCCTGCGATCACATCTTCCAGACTCTGAGGCTTCAGTTCCTTCATGAAGTTTTTCATTCCCGCACTTTCAAGCTGAAATACACCATCAGAACGACCGGTGCCAAGGGAATCCAAAACCTTTTTATCATCATAATTAATCTTCTGCATATCCAGAGTCACTCCTGCATCCTTCTGGATCAGCTTTACTGCATTCTGGATCACAGTCAGAGTACGAAGTCCCAGGAAGTCCATTTTTAAAAGTCCCAATTCTTCCAGTGTTGTCATGGTAAACTGAGTGACAATAGACCCGTCTGATGCTCTGGAAAGCGGTACATATTCTGATACGTCCTTCTGGCTGATAACAACACCTGCCGCATGCATGGAGGTATGTCTGGGAAGTCCCTCCAGACGTCTTGCCATATCAATCAGATAATGAATTTCATCCTGTTCTTCATATGCTTTTTTCAGCTCAGGGTTCATAGTAAGGGCTTTATCTATAGTAATATTTAATTCCTGCGGGATCATTTTCGCAATGGAATCCACCTGTGCATAAGGCATATCCAGTACACGGCCCACATCCCGGATCACACCACGGGCTGCCAGCGTACCAAAAGTAACGATCTGAACCACACAATCATCCCCATATTTACGGCGGACATATTCAATAACCTCCTGCCTTCTTTCGAAGCAGAAGTCAACGTCAATATCAGGCATAGATACTCGTTCCGGATTCAGAAATCGCTCAAAGAGCAGATCATAGCGAATAGGATCAAGCTGTGTGATGCCCAAGGTATAAGCAACCAGACTTCCCGCTGCAGAGCCACGTCCCGGTCCTACCATAATGTCATGATCGCGGGCATATTTAATAAAATCCCATACTATAAGGAAGTAATCCACGTAGCCCATATTTTTTATAGTAGATAATTCGTAATTCAGACGAGCTTTTAATTCCTCTGTAACCGGCTGATAACGTTCCTCCAGTCCCTCGAAGCATAGCTTGTTCAGATATTCCCAGGATGTAAGACCATCCGGCACATCGAATCTTGGAAGCTTGGTCACGCCAAATTCAATCTCAACATGACATCTCTGTGCAATCTTATGAGTATTCTCCAGGGCCTCCAACGCATATGGGAAAAGTTCTGCCATTTCTTCCGGGGATTTCACATAATACTGGCCGCCCTCATAACGCATTCTGTCCTCGTCTGCCAGTTTCTTGTTTGTCTGCAGACAGAGAAGAATATCATGAGGATCAGCATCCTCCGCCCTTGTATAATGCACATCATTGGTTACCACAAGGTCAATCCCTGTTTCTTCGTGCATACGGAGAAGTTCCTGATTTACCAGTCTCTGCGCAGGAATTCCATGATCCTGTAATTCCAGGAAGAAATTCCCTTTGCCAAAAATATCCTGATAACGAAGAGCTGCTGCCTTTGCATCCTCATACATGCCTCTCTGAAGATATCTGGCAACCTCACCTGCAAGGCAGGCACTTAAGGCAATAATCCCTTCATGGTACTCTTTTAATACCGCAAGATCTACTCGCGGTTTATAATAGAATCCTTCTGTGAAACCCTTTGATACTATCTTCATCAGGTTGGCATACCCCTGATTATTTTCTGCCAGAAGAACCAGATGGTAATATCTGTCCTCGCCACTTCCTGCTTCACGGTCAAATCGGGAGCCGGGGGCTACATAAACCTCACATCCCAGAATCGGATTGATTCCCTCGGCTCTTGCTGCACGATAAAAATCAATCACACCATACATAACTCCATGATCTGTGATCGCCGCACTGTCCATGCCAAGTTCTTTGACACGGGCTACATATTCTTTTATCTTATTGGAACCATCCAGCAGACTGTATTCTGTATGGACGTGAAGATGTGTAAACTCCAACTCTATTTCTCTCCTGTTCTAATATCTGCAATTTTATCGCAGCATATTTTTATAAATTTAACTGAATCAGGTAAGTCCCATGCTTCAATTGCGAAAAGCAATAATCATTGGGTGGGAACTTGCTTGTCTGTTACTATTTCGCGTAGATTCTCTTGTCCTTAATCTCTACTTTGCCTTCCTTCATCAGATGGCCAATGGCACGTTTAAACGCTCCCTTACTCAGACCAAATTCTCTCTGGATCACTTCTGGTGATGCCTTGTCATCAAATGGAAGAACACCTGCAAATTCATTGATCACTTCAAGGACATTCTCCGCATCCTCATTGATCTGAAGATATGCTTTCTGACGATCTGTGACGTTCATTTTTCCGTCTTCTTTTACTTCGCTGACACGCAGCTCAAGGATCTTGCCCGGACGGTATTTTCCCTTGGCTTCTCTTGCAGGGATCAGTGCAGAATATTTATCATCAACTGCCACAAATACACCGAATCTGTCGCTGATCTCATAAACACGGCCCTTCACCATATCTCCCACTACATAAGGAGTTCTGGTGGAAAGATAATGATAAACCTTCATAGTTGCGCAGAGACGACTGCTCTTGTCAATATAGAGTGCTACCAGCACATCTTCTCCCTCTCTTACTTTCAGAGTCTGCTCATGATATGGAAGCAGAAGGTCTTTCTCCAGTCCCCAGTCAAGGAATGCACCAATCCTTGTTACCTGAGAGACTTTCAGAACTGCTGTCTGACCTACCTGAAGCTTCGGTTCTTTTGTTGTTGCAATAAGACGATCCTGAGAATCCTTGTAGATAAATGCTTCAATGCTGTCGCCTTCCTTTGTTCCTTCCGGAACCTGTCTGGACGGAAGAAGAACACGGTTCTTTGCATCTGCCTGCATATCCTCACCCAGATATACACCAAAATCTACGGACTTCACTACTGTTAATTTCTGTTTTTTTCCTAACTCTATCATATAATCTCCATTTCTGTTGTGATAGTATCTTTTTAAAAAAATTAAAAATATACTATACTGTCATCATCCTCTGACATTAGCTTTATATTTCAGTATAACATAAATAATAAAGGCGGCACAATGCCGCCTTATTATTTTTTATTATCTTATTTTACGTTACTGTTCCCTATAGATCAGGATGTATTTTATTCCAATTCAATTTCACATACACTCAGACAGATTCTTTATCGTGTATTATATATTCTGCATCCACTTGCACGCCAGTTCCATCCAGGACTGGCACTCTTTCTGCACGCAGCCTCCGTCTTCGTGGCTTGTCTCTTCGTTTGCAAGACTTAAACCATGTCCGCCAACCGGATAAAGATGCATTTCTACCGGAATTTCAAATTTGCGCAACGCATTGAAGAACAACAGAGAATTCTCTACAGGAACACAATCATCTGTCACTGTATGCCACAGGAATGTGGTTGGTGTATCTTTAGATACCTGGAATTCCAGAGACTGTTCTTTTCTCTTATCAAGATCATTATAATCCTCTCCAAGCAAGCATTCAAAGGAACCTGTATGTGCAAACTCACCGGAAGTGATCACCGGATAACTTAAGATCATACCATTTGGTTTCACCATATCAGAAGTTACCCCAAGTGTCTGTGCAATAAAATCTTTCTTCCAGAAAACGCCAAGACTTGCTGCCAGATGACCACCTGCGGAAAAGCCCTGCAGAACAATTTTATTCGTATCAATATGAAACTCTGCAGCATTTTTTCTTAAAAAAGCAACAGACTTCGCAAGCTGCAAGAGTGCCAGTGGATATCTGGCAGGTTCTACGCTATAGCGCAGGATCACTGCATGATATCCCCTTACCAGATACTGCATGGCGATCGGTTCTGCTTCTCTGTCAGAAGTCATAGCATACCCGCCTCCCGGGCAGATCACAACTACCGGACGCTTTCTGTTGATATGCATTTCAATGGAATTATCCAGAAAATAAGTGTATAAATCTGCAGTTTCTTTATATCCGTCTACTGCAATTTCAATCTTCTTATAAATCATAAGTTCCTCCTGTATATTTCATCATTTTTTCCATTTCTACTCCCCATTCCGCTAATTTTTGGGGAATATTTACAGCTACTTTTCTCAGTTTTGTTTTGCCATCCTTTGCTGCCAAACGCTTATATAAATGTATATTTCCATCTGCATCAAGAACAATATAAAAACACTCTAAAATATGACCTGATCCTACAATTTCCCGTGTTGTATATATATATCCTGCTTTATTCTTTTTTCTTTTAGAAAAAACAATCCCTCTGCTTCTCCTGTCTCGGAAACTTGGAAAATAATCTTCACGTATAATTTCAAGTTCTTCCCATTTATACATTTTTTTGAAAAACAGATACGATATTTTGCAGCCTTCTTTACTTAATGTTACGACTTTTGAAGAGAAAAACAATAATGGTGCATCAATCAAAAACTCAAGAATCAATATTGGAATTCTTTCTCCCTCTTCAGCAGACAGCCCTGTCCAAATAAGCAGTACCGTAATAAGTATTACCATGGTTATCTGCAAAAAATCTCTGATCTTTATTACTTCTTGCTGATATTCTTTTAAATTTGTATAGTCTGCTCCTTTGCTTTGAATTTTTTTTCTTTGTTGCCTCCTCAATTCTATCATTTCATCATATTGTCTTTGTTTTTCTTCTTCTTTTATTCCCTCTCCTTTTTCTGCCTCCACTCCCCATTCCTTCATTTTTTCACGAACATTTACGTACATTTTTCTAATAACTTGCTTTTTTCCTTTTTCTAATTTATAAGAAAAAACATTGCCATGTTCATCAAAAGTAATGTAAAAACAATCTGAAAGCGGAAACGCATCAACGATCATCCTGGTAGTATATTTCTTTTTCTTCTTATTTACTGCATATTTGGAAAATACAATCCCCTGATAACGTATGCTCCCTCCTTTACCATATGTATACCAGACATCCTCTCTGATAACAGCAAGCTCTTCCCATTTATAATTTCTCTTCCAAAACAGCCAGGATACCGTACAGCCTTCTCTGCTCAGCACAACAGTTCTCATATAATACAAGATTAACAGCAACATTAATATTTCCACACTAAAAATTATAAATTCATATCCCTCTGTTCTTATTTCCTTTCTTTCCAGGAAAATCATCAGCATTCCTATGCCGAATACAAACGCTGATATAAATAATATCAGTATTATATGTGGATCTAATACTCTTATTTTTTCCTGCTGCTCTTTCATATGCATTTCCTCCGGTTGTCTGAAATCCTTACTGTTACTATTCCGGTATATCAACCTAATTTCTTGCATTTTCTTATGAGTTCATTATAAGGTAAATATATGTAATTGTTAAGGTGCAAAATAAAATGTTGCTGTCCCGTTTACTGCAAATTAAACGAACCATACAATATTAAAGTTCAGCTGTTATTATCTTTCAAGGATCATGACATCTTTTGCATTCATGCTAACGGTCTGCCCTGAAACGTTCTCCTCCTTCGATAAAGTTGCAGAAAATTGCCCGGACTTTCTGCAATATGGCAGAAGAATTTTCCTTGTTTCTTCTGCTACAAAAAATCTCCCGGATAAGAGAAGCGCTTACTCTTATCCGGGAGATTTTTTATATCTTTAACAAGTTCATATCTTTTATTTTCAGATCAGCGATTATTTATTTCCCTGTCCATAATATGCATTTGCACCATGTTTTCTGAAGTAGTGCTTATCCTGCAGATCCTGTGGTGCAGGTTTTACCTGTGGATTGATCAGCTCACAGCGGGATGCCATCTTGGCAACTTCCTCAAGAACAACTGCATTATGTACTGCTTCATGAGCATCCTTACCCCATGCAAATGGTCCATGGTTTTTGCAAAGTACTGCAGGTACTGCTTCATAATCTTTGTCCTTAAACAGGTCTACGATCAGAAGTCCTGTGTTTTTCTCATATTCTTCAAATTCCTTGCCTTCCAGGCAGCGTGCACATGGAACTTCACCATAAATATAATCTGCATGTGTGGTTCCATAACATGGGATTGCTCTTCCGGCCTGCGCCCAGCTTGTTGCCCATGAAGAATGTGTATGTACAACTCCTCCGATATTCGGGAATGCTTTGTACAGTTCTACATGAGTTGCTGTATCAGAAGATGGATTGTATTTTCCTTCTACCTTATTTCCATTCAGGTCTACAACAACCATATCATCCGGTGTCAGCAGATCATAATCAACTCCACTTGGTTTGATGACAAAAAGTCCTGATTCTCTGTCGATTCCGCTTACATTTCCCCATGTAAATGTAACAAGTCCGTATTTTGGAAGATCCATGTTTGCTTTGTAAACTTCCTCTTTTAATTTCTCCAGCATGATTTGTACCTCTCCTTTTGCTTTTCAGATATTCTTTTACAACAGCTTTCAGATGTTCCGGCTTTTTTCTGCATATCCCACCCGGAAAATCTCTTAATATCTGTATTATAGCACTTGTACGGTACATGTACCAACTTGTATGTTGATTATTTTACTGTTTCTCATACAGAAACTCTTCAGGCAGACTTACCTTGAAATCTCTTGCAAGTGAACGGAAATTGTCCGGTGTAATAGTCTGAAGTTTATTTGGAGTCATAGAAAGAATCTTCACCAGGATCTCTGCAGATTTTTCTACCGTATGGAGCAGACCAAATGTCAGGTCAAAATCTTCACCTGAGCAGAACATTCCATGATGTGCCCAGATAACAACATCATATTTCTGCATTAATTCTGCTGTTTTTATGGCAATTTCTCTTCCACCCGGTACCATCCAGCCGACAACACCCACGCCGTCCGGGAATACAACCGGACACTCTGTAGCAGATTCCCATAACTCTCTTGTAAAGATCTTATCATCCAGTGGCAGAACAAATGTCAGAGCAATTGTATTTGTCGTATGTGCATGATAAATAACACGATGTTTTCCGTTTGTCAGTTTCTTCTTCACTTCATGATTCATCAGATGAGTCGGAAGCTCACTGGTAGGTCTGCCGCCCTCAACCAGGCCCCAGCGGATTCTGTAATTCATTCCTGTCTCATCCAGTTCAATGATCGCAAGACATACTTCCGGATCCACGATAATATTTCTGAAATATTTACCGCTTCCCGTTACAAGGAAAAACTCTCCTGCTAATCCCGGAACCTCTATCCCGATCGGTATCCATTCTCCAGGTGCATTCAGACGGGGACGAATCATCTCTACTTCCTCCGGTTTCAGACGATAGCTTAAGTTTCCGCCGTTTCTCTCATGCCATCCCTGAAGATAACCGTCATTTGCCATTTTGATAAATCCCTGTACAAATTTAGATTCCAGAATTTTCATAATATATATACCCTCCGCTTTTTGTGGTTTTGTGTTGTTTGTTTTTAACAATATATTGTTTCTTGTTGTTTATGAATGTATTATATATTGTTTCTTGTTGTTTGTAAATAATTTATTCAAAAAATCTCTCACAAAACCACACATCAATTCCGAAATATCTTTGTCAATTCTGTCCTGCTATTCATCCTGTTCAGAAGATTTTTACCGTTATTTTTGCTGAAATTCTATAATTGCGTATGCTTTTCCGTCTGTATCATCAAGCGATACAATCACCTTTCCTGTTTCTGCTTTTGCTTTCGGGCAGATTATATCTCCAAGTTTTGCCTGCATCTTATACTCTGCACGCATCTGGTATACTTTGAAATCTTCCGGCAGGAAATCTTCTGCCATACAGATATACTGACAGTTGTTTACATGATGATTAGTGTCAAGATGATGCTTCTGCACTGTGAATGATTCCTGTGAAGTCATGTCATCCGGAAGTTTGATTTTCCTCGGTGCATAATCCATTTCCAGCTTTTCGCCGAGTATGTAATTGTCTGTATCTGCAGGTGTCAGTCTCGCCGGAATCCCTGTACTGATGGCCAGATGTGTCCAGTTGGAGTTCGCCCAGGCAAGCTTCTTCCCATCCATTGTTTCTATGGTGAAATTACGCATACCCATGAATCCTTTGAAATCATAAGGTGCTGTCGTGATCCTGATTTCCGTTCCCATAGCAGGATATTCATCCACAATTACCTGCCAGGAAGAAAGAACCCACGCTCTGTCTCTTGCCTTCAGCACGTCTCCTCCAAGCCCGACCGACTCCGCATGAAATGTACAGCAATCCTGAAAATAGTTCAAAACACCCGGTAATGTCAGTTTGCCGTTCTCACCTGTCTCACTGTATCTGACTCTACTGTTAAAACTGTAATTCATTTTTTATGTCCTCTTTTCTTATGTCGCTATGATTTTTTAATATACTTCTTTTCTATTATTATAACAAGCCAAAAGTATAAGGCATAAAACAGTTTTTTATAAACTGCCCTATGCCTTATCTTTGTTCTACGTTATATTATTTACTGTAATTCTTTGCTACAAATGTGATCATTACCTTAAACAGATCCCCATCCAGGTATAGCTTAAACTCACCTCCCTGCAGCTCTGTCAGGCTCTTTGCGATAGAGAGTCCCAGTCCGCTTCCCTCTGTATTTCTCGCCACATCTCCTCTGATAAATCGTTCTGTCAGTTCATCCGCAGAGATATTCAAAGGCTGTGCTGAAATATTTTTCAGGGAAAAGGTTACTTTTTTATTTCTGTTGCTGATCTCTGCGTAAACTCTGGTGCCCTCCATTGCGTACTTCACAACATTGCCGAATACGTTTTCCAGGACACGCCACATTCTCTGACCGTCTGCGTAGATAATGGACGGTTCGTCTGTGAAATGTACCATCATAGTCAGGTTCTTCTCCTGGAATTTCTCTTCAAATTCTCCGATCACCTGCTGCACCATTTCCACAAAATCAATATCATTCATCTCCAGCTTAATGTTTCCGGTGCTTGCCTTGGATGCCTCTACCACATCCTCTGTGAGCACCTTCAGTCTCTGGGATTTCTCATCCAGGATGCGTAGATATTCCTGTATTTTCGGATCTGTCGGGTTCTCACGTTTCATCAGATCTACATAATTGATAATGGAAGTCAGAGGTGTTTTCAGGTCATGGGAAACATTTGTGATCAGCTCTGTCTGCATTCTTTCCTTTTTCAGGCTGTTCTCCACAGCAGCATCCAGACCACTGCCAATATTGTTGATATATTCTGCCATCACCTTCTGTTTTCCGGTAAGTGTATCTGTTTTGATCTTATACTGCAGTTCTCCATCGCTTATTTTCTTCAGACCATCCATAATACGATCCTGCCCGTCTGCTTTTCTGATGGCGAAAATCATAACAGCCACATCTACAGCCATCAATGCCAGCAGGAATACTCCTGCACCACTGAATACGCAGCCGATGATCAGGAACTGCAAAAATAAAAATGCACCTCCCACAAGCAGAACTTTTATTTTTTCTGCTGTATTTCTGGAAAAAGCTCTGGCAAAATCAGCAAGCTTCCCACTGCATTTTCCAATCCATTTCAGAACTTTTCTAATCATACTGTTTTTCCATAAGGTTCCTGCTTTTATTCTTCTTACCAGGCTGAGATATCCGATCAGAAACCATGCCATTGTATAAGTCCCACATATGAGACAGATAACAATCACTGTCACTGCTGCATGACTGTAACCCAATGATGAGTTGGCGATCAAGGTTCCCGATATGATCGTTCCTGCCAGCCATATACCGATTACTGTTCCTGCCGCAATTTCTGTATACCATCTGTCAAATCCGTTGAGATGAATTTCTTCATCCTTTGGTTTCCTTCCTGCTGTCACAGTCAGCCACACCATACCGATCAGCCAGAGCACACTTCCGAAGATTGCTCCTGCCAGCATCGGAAACATAAGCTTTGAATATGTCTCATAGTTCTCTGCCTCATCAGCCATGGAATCTGCCACAGAAAATTTCGTATCAACCGAAACTGCAAATACAAAATCCTTTGTGTCAAAGCTCTGATCAATGGTATGATTCCACACCTGCAGATCTGCACCCGGAATATTTGTAACACACTCACTTAATTCCGGGTAAACAACTGCATATGCTTTTTCCTTAAATATTTTCTCAAGGTTCTGCTCCAGCTGTGCGTAACTGCTGTACGCTTTTTTATTTGTATAGATTGTCTGTGTTTCTTTATCTGCGAAAAGATATGTGAGGTTGGTACTCCCTTCGGTATAGTCTCCCACGCTGTGAAAGACGGATGCCAGTGATGTTTCATAATCATTGAACTGTTCATCTGACTGTATGGCACGGATGCAGTCCAGAAGTGTGAATAACTCCTTATATGCATCCTCCAGTCTCCCATTCCATTCCGTGCTTTTGTTTACCGCATCCAGGATATTCTCAGCTCCCTGTGGTGCAAATTTCTCGTCCAGCTGACTCAGTTCTACGAAAAAACATCCCGGATATTCTGTGTTTGTTCTGGTATCCGTAACGTTGCCGATATTCTCTGATTGTGAGGTATATCTGTAATAAAGTTCATCTGCTACGGTATCCAGTTTCTCGGACTCGGTCTTTGATTCGAAATCATCTTCTTCAAGAAAATCTGTATTGTAATTAATTTTCAGTGTTCCATCTGCCACCATCTTTTTAAAGTCAGTCCGATAAAAATAGTGGCTGGTTCCGTCAAAAGATTCACATCTTATGACCTGTGAATCTTCGTCATAAACACCTTCATAATAGTTTGCCTCCCAGTCTTTTCCCCACTCCAGAAGATCACTTACAGAGTACGCAAGCCCAGAAGTATTTTTCAGAGAAAGGTCTCTGATGGAATCACGGGTGTTTCCTTTTTCCTCAAATTCTGCCAGATCGATCACTGCCGATGAACCAGCATTTTTCAGATAGTTAATGTCATCCTGCGCTGCCAGACTGACCAGAATATCTGATCCTCTGTTGCTGACCTGTTTCTCAAATGCTTCTGATTCTGTGTAACTTTTGCCTCTGTCATCCAGGCGGATTCCAGTCTGATAGATCATCACAAACATAGCTACACAGACTGCTGCTGCAACTGCTGCCAGATGCGCGATCACGATCCAGATTGCCTTGACAGAACTGCTTCTGTATCCTTTTCCCTTCATAATGTTTGTCCCTTTCCTTTTTTATTTAATTTATTGCTTTGTCAAGCGGATATTCGCAATCCGCTTTGCTACTTGCTCATAACCAAATAACTGCTTCACAGTTTATCAGAATGTGCTTGCACACCTCCTGATACAAGCAAGTCCCCACCCACTGCTTATTGCTTTTCGCAATTGAAGCAGGGGACTTACTTGATTTGGTTAAATTTTTTCCACCTTATATCCAAGTCCCCACACAACCTTCAGGTATCTTGGCTCCCTTGGATTAATCTCAATTTTTTCTCTGATATGCCGGATATGCACTGCCACCGTATTATCTGCAGCAACTGCTTCCTCATTCCAGATATTTTCATAAATCTGATTAATAGAAAATACCCTTCCCTGATTCTTCATCAGAAGAAACAGGATATTGTACTCAATAGGTGTCAGCTTTACCACATCACCGTCTACCCTGACTTCCTTCAGATCATCGTTTATACTCAGACCTCCTGTCTCGTAGATATGAGCATTCTCCACAGGTATTGCTGCTCCCAGCCTTGTATATCTGCGAAGCTGTGATTTCACCCTCGCCACCAGTTCCAGCGGATTAAAAGGTTTTGTCACATAATCATCTGCTCCTACATTTAATCCAAGGATCTTATCTGCATCTTCTGATTTTGCAGAAAGAATAATGATCGGAAGAGGATTCTCTTCCCTTATCTTCAAAGTAGCCCGGATGCCATCCAACTTCGGCATCATAATATCTATGATCAGCAGATCCACCGGCTGACTGCGCAGTATATTGATCGCTTCCAAACCATCATATGCTTTAAAAATCACATACCCTTCCTGCTCCAGATAAATACTGATTGCCTCTACAATGTCTTTATCATCATCGCAGACCAGAATATTCGCCACTTTATACACCTCCCTCATCATCCGAAATGCCAGTCTGAAATCTCTCATGTACAGACACCCCGGCTTCTTATTTTGTATTTCTGATATTAGAATAATCGAAGCTTCTTAATATGAAAGGGACAAATTCTTAAGATTTTCTTATGATTATTCACTTTTCGCAGTCAAAATATCAGGCTGTTAATCTGTCACTTTTATCAGGCTCCTATTTTCATCCAATTCTTCTATTCGTTCTGCTGTATACATTTTTTATCTCATCTTTTCTCTTTTTCTGACAGTCAATAATAGACTGAAAATCATTATATCATTTCACATATATTACTTCTATAGAATATTCTCTTCTGTTTCCCATTTCCACACCCATCACTGTTTATTCCATTCTCCATAACTCACAACCAATCTATAGCAACCCTCGTAAATAATACTTCCATCAACGCACCAGGGGATCATCGTTATATGTTTTTTGGTATTTTATTAACAATCTTCATACATATCGCATAATTTTTTATTGATTTTGTACAATATTATTTATTTTTCGGCAAAACAATGCTACAATGTTTTACAAGATTAGAGCGTGTCTGAAAAAGGCTTTCTGCAAGATGTGCGTTACAATTTGTGGTATATTTTGCCCGGATGAGGGCGCCGTAGCGGGCTACGGCAACTGAATTCGGGTGAAATATCCCGCAAAGTGGGGCGTGCAGATTGCGGGAATGATTTTTCAGACACACTCTAGTGTACTGATTTATAACTGTTCAATGGTCTGCTAACCGCAAAGCTACTGAACAGTTACACGTTTTTTTTCAACGAGGGAGGTATTCTTATGAATCTGGAAAACATGACAAAAATCTACGCCCGTGGTGACAGCCGCATTCAGCTGAAGGTAATTCCCGGACATTTCGTCACATCTCAGTCACATATCACTCACTATCTGGATCTTACAACTATGAAATCCAGAACTGCCGAAGCACAGAATATTGCTCACGAACTGGCTGCTAATTATGAAGTATCTACTCCTGTTGATACCATTATCTGTATGGACGGACTGGAAGTAATTGGCGCATATCTTTCTGAAGAACTTACCAAAGCCGGCATTTTTTCCCTGAATGCTCATCAGACGATCTACGTGATTACTCCTGAATCCAGCAATTCCGGACAGATTATCTTCCGTGATAATTTTCAGCCAATGATCAAGGGCAAAAATGTACTGATCCTCAATGGTTCGATTACCACAGGCTCTACTTTGTCCAAAGCAATCGAGAGCATTCTGTATTACGGAGGCACTATCAGAGGTATCGCAGCCATATTCAGCAGAGTAGACAGCGTGGCTTCTCTCCCTGTATATTCTATTTTTAACACCAAAGATATACCGGACTATCATTCCTATTCATCTACAAAATGTCCAATGTGTCAGAGGCAGCAAAAAATCGATGCCATTGTCAGCAGCTACGGATATTCAGCTCTGTAAATCTTCGAAGTATTTTATAAAGAAATTGTTACCAGAATTGATGACTTTGTCTGGGGACCGGTGATGCTGATCCTGTTGGTCGGAACCGGTATCTTCCTGACTGTGCGCACCAGATTTCTTACATGGCGTAACCTTGGCTATGCACTGAAAAGCACACTCAGCAAGGAAGCCCGCACCAAGAGCCGCGGACAGGGAGATGTATCACCTTTTTCCGCACTGACAACCTCACTGGCAGCCACCATCGGTACCGGAAATATCGTCGGTGTTGCCACAGCCATGGTTTCCGGTGGTCCCGGAGCTCTGGTATGGAACTTCTCCGATATCGCCAACGCACTGATGGCTATCCCGAACCTGATCTGCATGCTCCTGTTAAGCGGCGAGATTGCCAAAGATGTAAAAGGATTCCAGCCGGAGATTAAAAAATAATTACCCACATCATTCTTTTTATCATCCTGAAGTAAAATGCAGCCAGAACCTTGTTCCGTCAGGTTCTGGCTGCATTTTACAGAAATCTTGTACGCCGGGTACAAATAAACACTTACTTTATTGATGGCATACTTCCATATACTGTTTTACATCTGAAGCAATTGATATATATGGTGTTCCATATGGGATCCAGGTTGACTGAAAAGCATGATATACATCTGATTTTCCCGGCCATACTGTTCCTATCACATTATTATTTTCATCTAACTGATGAAACCAGGAACCATTTTTATGATCCAATACCTTATCATCCAGATATCTCATAAACTCTTCATAATCTTTTGCATATTTCTGCTTATGAGTTATATGCCATAAGACTGCTGATGTATTGATTGCCTCTGCCAATGTCCAATGCATTCTGTCATGAACAACAGGTTTTCCATCCCAGTCAGTCGTATACACAATTCCAGGATTTCCATCCACATTCCAGGAATCTTCAACTGCTCTGTTGTAGAGTTTCTCTGCAGCTTTTAAATATACTTCTGCAGAATCAGGGGTATCTTTATAAGAAGAATATGCCCACTGCACGATCAATCTGGCCCACTCAATTCCATGGCCCGGTGTTGCTCCATAAGGTTTAAAACGATCAGCAGGACATTCTTTATTGCAATCAAGATCAGCTTTCCATTCCTTTGTAAAATGTTCAGGTATTCTCCAGTCATTTGCGCTTGCCCATCCAATAACATGATCTATAATTCTTCCTGCACGTATTCTGTACTTTTCTTCTTTTATTGCATCTGCTACTGCCAGAAACGCTTCTACTGTATGCATATTTGCGTTAAGACCGCGATAATCATCAAGAACTGTAAATTCTGTATTCCAGGTATCATAAGTAAGTCCCTGTTTTTCATCCCAGAACCGTTTATCAAATAATTCCAATGCATCTTTAAGCAGAGTTTCTGCATTTTTTTCTCCTGCCAGCAAAGCAGAAGAAGCAGCCAGAAGAACAAATGCATGAGCATAACACTGTTTATCTGGCAGGAATTTATTATCCGGTGTAATTCCCGGATACCATCCTCCATTTTCACAATCTTTCAGTTCTTCCAGTAATCCATGTACAGCACCATGGACCAGTGCTGGACTTTCTTTATCCCCAAGCATGATTCCCATACTATATACATGGACCATACGGCATGTGATCCATGTTTCTCTGTTTCTGTCTTTCCATGGTGTTCCATCATCCCCAAGGAAATAAGCACTTCCTCCCGGTGATAAAAATCCTTTTCCAAAATTTAAAAGATTTTTCTGCAATTCACCTAAGAACATTTTATTTTCTTCTGTATCTATCTGATATTTTTTACCCGAATTTTCCATCTTAATCTTACCTTTCACTTCCAAAAAATTTCAGTTTCTCTTATAGCACAAAAAAGCACCTCATACCGAGGTGCCTCATGTAGCAGGGCTACAAGGATTCGAACCTTGAACTGACGGAGTCAGAGTCCGTTGCCTTACCGTTTGGCGATAGCCCTTTATGTTTTGTTTTCGCTACTTCGTTCGCGACAATTGGTATTATATAATAGTCTTTCAAAAAATGCAACCCCTTTTTTGAAATTTTTTTAATTTTTTTTATTTTTCTTCAAAAACATGAAAATACCGCCTATTTCCCGGAGTTTTTTTATGTACTCCGGGAAAAATTATGCTATAATCAATAAAAACTTATTGCTGCTTCTGATATACTCTTTCTTAAATATAACAATTCTCGTAACTGGTGTGCCGACAGGTTGACGCAAGATTGTTTCAAGAATCAACTTGTCGGCACACTAGAAACTTGCTATAGAGATCAAAGCAGCAGGAAATCTTAATAATAATTTCTCCAGACTATATATTATGATACTGAGGTCAAAAGCTATTCAGCCCTGGCCTGATATCTGTAAATTGCGATAAACAGTTACACCCGAGATATTATTATGAACCCAAAAGGAGAGCTATATATGAGAGCTAATAATCTTACTCTGCTCACAGACCTTTATGAACTTACTATGATGCAGGGCTATTTTAAGAACCCAACAAACCAGACTGTTATCTTCGATATGTTTTACCGTACCAATCCATGCGGAGGTGCATTTGCCATCACTGCCGGACTGGAACAGATGATTGAATATATTGAGAATCTTAAATTCACAGATGAAGATATCAAATATCTCAGAAGCCTGAATATTTTTGAAGAGGACTTCCTTGAATATTTAAGCAACTTCCGTTTCACAGGTGATATCTATGCAATTCCTGAGGGAACAGTTGTCTTCCCAAGAGAACCGCTTGTCAAAGTTGTAGCACCTATCATGGAAGCTCAGCTTGTAGAGACAGCAATCCTGAATATCATCAATCACCAGAGCCTCATTGCTACCAAAGCAGCCCGCGTTTGCTATGCTGCAAAGGGTGATGCGATCATGGAATTTGGTCTGCGTCGTGCCCAGGGACCGGATGCAGGTATCTTTGGCGCACGTGCCGCAATCATCGGTGGATGTGCCGGTACTTCCTGTGTTCTCACAGGCAAAATGTTCGACGTACCGGTCCTTGGAACTCACGCACACAGCTGGATCATGAGCTTCCCGGATGAATATACCGCATTCAAAACCTATGCCAAACTTTATCCGAATGCCTGCACCTTACTGGTAGATACCTATGATGTCCTGAAATCCGGTGTTCCAAATGCAATTCGTGTATTTGAGGAAATGCGCGAAGAAGGTATTCCGCTTACCAAATACGGTATCCGTATCGACAGTGGTGATCTTGCCTACCTTTCCAAAGAAGCATATAAGATGCTTGCTGCTGCCGGATTTGATGATGCAGTTATTTCCGCTTCCAGCGATCTGGACGAATATCTCATTGAGAGCCTGAAGGCTCAGGATGCCAAGATTAATTCCTGGGGTGTCGGAACACGACTGATCACTGCCAACGATAATCCTGCATTCGGCGGTGTATACAAACTTGCTGCTGTCAAAGATGCAGACAGTACCGAATTTACACCTAAGATCAAGCTTTCCGAAAACACAGAGAAAGTAACCAACCCTGGAAATAAAACCGTATATCGTCTCTATAATAAGAAAACCGGAAAAATCAGGGCAGATCTTATCTGCCTTGCTGATGAAAAGCTTGATGCAGACCAGAACATGGTTCTCTTTGATCCAATCGATACCTGGAAAAAGACAAAAGTTCTCGGCGGAACCTATGAAGTACGCGAACTTCTCGTTCCTGTCATCAGAGAAGGTAAACGGGTCTATGAATCTCCATCTGTTATGGAGCTTCGCGAATACTGCCAGAAAGAGCAGAATACTCTCTGGGATGAATCCAGACGTTTCGTAAATCCTCAGAAAGTATATGTAGATCTTTCTCAGAAACTCTGGGATCTGAAAAAAGACCTTCTGGAAGAAATAAGTGAGAAAGCTCTCGACTGAGCATAAACTCAGATTAAGAGTAACAAAACAGACAAGTCCCCGGCTCCAACCGCAAAAATCAACAGGCAGTTGAAGCCGGGGACTTACTTTTTGATTCAGTTAAAACATATGCTGACATCACAGATTTCGCTTTTAGTCCCAACTCTCATATTTGGTCCAAAAAGCCCTACACCGGATGTAACGATATTATGCATATTTCCTTTCTTCAGATAACCACATTTATTTTCCCAGAAGAATCTGATCACAATATTTCCCGGAAATACCTGTCCGTCATGGGTATGTCCGCAGAGATCCACGTCCACCCCCGCATCCGCCAGCTCCTGAAGTTCTCTCGGCTCATGATCGATAACCAACACTGGCAGTGACACATCCATACCCTCTGTGATTTCCTGCGGAGTCTTTCGTTTATCAATCCCCCGTCCGGGACGCTCATAATCCGGTCTGCCATACAGATAAAAGGAATCATCGATGAGCACATATTCATCTCTCAGAAGCGTAATCCCCGCTTTCTCCAGAAACTCATCCATCTCCGGGGTACTCTCTTTCTTTTCCTTACTGCCAAAGGTAAATCCCGCCAGAATCTTTTCCTGGATATCGTGGTTTCCGTAACATGCATACACACCATACTTTGAGCGGATCCCTCTCAATATCTTTGCCAGTTTTTCCGGATCATCCAGTGCCTCATATTCATTATCAAAAATATCTCCTGCCATTACCACCAGATCCGGTTTCTGCTCATTGATCTTCTCTGTCATCTGCTCCATCTGCTTGCATCCAATATTATATCCCAGATGAAGATCTGCGGCCAGAACCACATTTAACTCCTTCATATTTCCTGCCTTTTTATCAACAGAAATATTGTACTTCGTTGTATGTATATTTCCGGCACTGAGCACTCCGTAAATACTGACTGTTGAAATGATCACCGCACAGACAGCTCCCACAACAGCAGTTCCCATATTGCTGAAAAGCAATTCTCTCCCCGGAAATGCAAAATTTCTAAGAGGATATTTCAGTAACAGTCTCAATCCATCCGCAATTCCCAGAGTCATAAGTGTATACATCAAAACACCGAGCCAGTAATTACTCAGAAGCTTCATAAATCTCCTGAATCCTGACGCAGGTGCCATAAATGCGATCAGTATACTAAACACTACAAATAAATATACAAGTCCAATCCCCCTGCACACCCACACATTCCGAAAAACCGTATGCAATACCTGAAACCAGTGCAGGCTGCGAAGCAGAATATATACACACACCAACAGATAAAACGGTGCCAGATATATTGCAGCCATATAATATATCTCCTTTCCAACTCTCATTACCATGACAATTTCATTACTATAAACAACTCCAGAAAATCATAACTGCTTCTTATTATACAAAAAAGAATCCTCAGCCGCCACCATAAGCTGCTGAAGATTCTATGAATTATTATTTTTTTATTATGATTGCGCACTACATCCCAAATATATGCTACAGATTTTACTGTTCCATCTGTCTTCCCAGAAATCCGCTTGCTGTTCTGATGAGCATCTTCTCTGATTCACCCATCACATCCTTTTCATTCTTTCCCAGTAAAAGCACAGATCCTACTGTATCTCCTGCACTGATAATAGGCTGCATGATCTGGGAATACAAAGGTTCTCTCTGTTCCTGAGTCACAGGTATCCTGCTTCTGTCATTTCCGTTAGCAAACACAGAGCTTCTTTCCGTGATTGCATCTTCCAGAGCTTTGCTGATAGGTTTTCCCATATATTCCCTGCTTCCCTGTCCCGCAGCAGCCACTACCTGATCGTGATCTGTGATACACGCTACCATCCCGCTTGACTGCGCCAGCGCCTCTGCATATTCCTTTGCAAAGACATTCAGTTCTCCGATAGGGGAATACTTTTTCAGAATAATCTCCCCCTCCCGGTCAGTAAAAATCTCCAGTGGTGTCCCCTCTTTTATCCGCAGCGTTTTTCTGATCTCCTTAGGAATGACCACACGCCCCAGATCATCTATGCGCCGAACAATTCCTGTCGCTTTCATGCACTTTTCTTCCTCCTGTTTTTCCTTTTATCGAAGTTTACTGTCTTTGTACCCTTCAGTTTCCATATCATGTGTTGTATGGTTATTATGTGGAAAAACAGGCAGAATATACATTTCTGTATTTACAAAAAATGCCATTTAACCATAATCAGGCGGTTAAACCTGAGTAAAAAAGAACCCCTTCACCAGGCAGTATCAATCTCTGCTTAAAGTGAAGGGATTTCCTCATCCATCGCTATTTATTTTACACGATAACCCTGGCAACTGCAAGACCATAAACTTCAAGTTTGTCACTACCATTGCCATAAATCCAGCTGATCTGGCCTTCCGGTACAGGAATATTTACAGCCTCTGTTCCGAAATTCTGATAAATATAATATTTCTCATTTTCATTCTCTCTCACTGTAATCTCCAGTGCATCCGGAATCTCTTCTTTAATTCCGCAGGAAACGCCGCTGTCTTTGAGCACTTTTTCAAGGAAGTCTCCATAGAATTCTTTATCAGCATCTGCTGCCACATACCATGCCTTACCTTTGCCGTATTCATTCACTGTCAGGCAGGAATAGCCTTCATAGAAATCACTTCCGTAGGTCATTAAAGTACATGCTCCGCGAAGCTCCACAAGGTCGCACAGATATTTACATGTATAAGTCTTATCCAGTCCAAGTTCATTGCCAGCCACAGGAACAAAAGAATTTTCTTCCCAGTCATAAAGGCCGTCAATTTCTGTGCTTCTGATTCCCAGCACATCCATCAGACCATGAGGAGTTCCTTCCAGATAACACCTGTCTGTGTCATCTGCAATTCCGGACCAGTAACTTGTGATCAATGTACCGCCGTTTTCCACGAACGCACGAATCTTTTTGGCAAAACCTTCCTTGAACATATAAACCATTGGAAGAGCCAGTACTTTATATTTGTCCAGTTCACAGGTCATATCGATCACATCCACATTGACGCCCTGCTTCCGGAAACCTCTGTAGAATTTCAACATTGCTTCCAGATAATGAAGCCCTTTATTTCTGGGTCCCTGGCTGTCCTCCATTGCCCACTGGCTGTCCCAGTCATAAAGCATGGCAACCGAGCTGTTCACAGTTGTTCCTGCCAGTTCTTTTAACTCTTTCAGAACTTCTCCAACCCTGGAAACTTCTTTAAACACTCTTGTATCATTTCCACCGTAATGATCGATCACTGCTCCGTGGAACTTCTCAGAAGCACCTCTGCTCTGGCGGATCTGGAAATAAAGAGCACCCTCTCCGCCATGTGCAATTGCCTGCATGGACTGTGCAAAAAGCATTCCCGGTTTCTTTAATTTGCTCACACTCTGCCAGTTTGTAGAAGTCGGGCAGGATTCCATCTGGAAAAACGGCTTTCCTTTCAGAGAACGCATCAGGTCATGGCACATTCCATTGTCATAAGCTGTATCGATCACAGCCTCTTTATGCCATGTAGGATAGGTATCCCAGGAAACCACATCTATCTCTTTCGCAATCTTAAAATAATCTAAACCTCCAAAATAATGCATCAGGTTAGCAGTAGTCGGAAGTGTGCTTCCTCCCTCTCTCAGTGCTGCAATCTCATGATGAATGAAATCAGCAGTCTGATGAGTGACAAAGCGTTTCCAGTCCAGATTCAGTGCATGAAGCTGTGTCTCACCAATCTTAGACGGACTCTCAATCTGGTCAAAGCTGTTATAGGTATGACTCCAGAAAGTGGTACACCACTGATCATTCAGGTTTTCAATAGTCTGGTATTTCTCTTTCAACCAGTTACGAAATGCTTCCTGACACAATGGGCAGTGACATTCTCCGCCATATTCATTGGAAATATGCCACAGGATTACACCCGGATGTGTGGCAACCTCCTGCGCCAGCTTTTTGTTAATAATATGTACCTTCTCTCTGTAAACAGGAGAAGTATAACAATGATTATGTCTGAATCCAAATAACGCTCTGTGACGCGTTTCATCTACACGAAGTACCTCCGGATACTTATCTGCCATCCATTTTGGTCTTGCACCTGACGGTGTAGCCAGGATTGTAGAAATTCCTCTTTTATAAAGCTTATCAATGATCTCCTGCAGCCATCCAAAATGAAATACACCTTCTTCCGGCTCCAGTGTGGACCAGGAAAAAATCCCAAGGCTTACTACATTACAGCCAGACTCCTCCAGCATATCAATATCTTTTTCCAGAATATCCGGTCTCTTTAACCACTGTTCCGGGTTGTAATCACCTCCATGGAGCAGCTTATCCGTTCTAAAGTCCATACTTGTTCTCCTCTTAATTCTCTATTCTCAGTCGTTTTCTTTTTCACTATCATATTTAATACTCTATCCAATTTCAAAACACACTATTCTCGCTGCTTATTACTTTTCTCAGTCAAAGCAGACGGGATTTGATTTCATTCTTCTTACAGGATATAGTTTGCAATTACTCCAAGCACCAGCAAATGCAAAGGATAAAAAGCATAATAGACATATTTATTGATGTGATCCTTTCTCTCTCCAGTGCAGCACCAGATTCCATAGAACGCAATCGGTCCGGTCACATACATCAGACTGATAATACAGCCCAGCACTGTTTTCAGCACATTTCTTGTCTCAAACACATAGAACACAAACACAAGCAGAACAATACAAAGTCCATACTCTGCCCGGAAAATGCTCACCCAGACAATAGCTGCGATCAGGATCAGTACCTTTAACATACCACCTGTAAATCCGGAAGTTTCTTTAAACAGATCTAAGCATTTCAGCATAATCAGGCAGATACACATCGTGATCATTGCGTTCTGACTGGAAAAGTCCCATACTTTTCCGCAGATTGACAGATCATATGGAATCTCACTGACCAGTGCAGTAACAGCCATCATGATCAGATACTTCTTATAATCCGATGTATTACGAAATCCCTCTACCAGCAGAAACGCAAATACGGGAATCGCCATCCCGCCTATAAGCTGCATAATGGATCCGACTCCCGCAAGTGTCATCAAACGGGAATCCTGAGACATCGCCTGGTTCAGACTCTCCTGAGTATACTGGTCTAAATGGATCAGGCCTTTTTCAATAATGGCAATTCCAACTGTCTGGATCAGCATAGTAATACATGCAAACATCTTCAGCCCATCAGCTGTGATATCCGGAGTTTTCCAGACGATTCCTCTTCTTCCCGTTGTCATATTCATAATATCAACCTTTTACAGCACCGCCTGTAATTCCTTCCACATAGAATTTCTGCATGATCATAAACAGAATAGAAATCGGTATGGATACCAGTACACCACCTGCGCAGAACTGAGTAAAATAAGAATTGATAAGGCTCTTATCCAGCATCTTGTACAGACCAATGGCAACTGTATATTTGGAAGAAATACCGGCATTCAGGATCATCTTTGCATATACGAAATCCATCCATGGCACCAGGAAACTGCTGATAACTGTATAAACAACAATCGGGCGGCTCATGGGCAGAACCATCTGGAAGAAGATTCTTGCCTCACTGCATCCATCAATTCTGGCAGCCTCGCAGAGTGCTCTCGGAACTGTATCAAAGAATCCTTTCGCAATCAAATAACCAAGACCTGAAGAAGCAGAGTAAACCATGATCAAACCGGCATAGCTGTTTGTCAGATTAAAAGATTTCAGTGTGAAGTAAACTGCAATCATTGCCAGCATACCAGGAAACAGATTCAGGATAACTGCCATGTTCATCAGCGGTTTTCTCATCTTGAATCTCATAACAGATGTTGCATATGCAACCATCAGTACGAACATAGTGGAAATCACACATGTAAAGCATGCAATGATAAATGTATTCAGAAACCACTGCGGAAACTGAGATACAGAATCTGAATGAAACAGCTTCATGTAATTGCTGATGCTCCATTCCTTCGGAAAAAATGTACTGGTATTCATTCCTGAATATGCACTGAAGGAAGTACATAACAGCCAGATGATCGGGATCAGCCAGATAAATGCCAGCACTGCGATCAATAAATTATGTAATACTATAGAAGAAGTACGACTGTCTTTCATCTTTTTCATTATTGATATGTTCCCTCCTTATCTCCCTTGATCATCCTGTTAAATGCAACCAGGGTGAATACTGCACAGATAATAAACACGATAATACCGATTGCTGATGCCATCTTATAGTTGTAGTAATCCTGAGTCAGACGGAACAGCCAGGTAACCAGAAGGTCAACCTCTTTTGCCTGTGAGCTTGCCATTGCCTGATTAGTTGTTGTATAAACATCCTGTGTGAGCAGATAAATAACATTAAAGTTATTAATATTTTTTACAAAGTCTGTGATCAGAGCAGGTCCTGTTACAAAGAGCAGATATGGCATTGTAATCTTTCTGAATATCTGGAAGTTTGTTGCACCGTCTACTCTTGCACTCTCAAGCTGGTCAGAAGGAAGGTTCATCAGAACACCTGTTGCGATCAGCATCTGATACGGAACACCAATCCAGATATTAATGAGAATGATCATTACATGTGCCCAGCCCGGAGCAGAAAGAAACGGAATATAGCTTGTGGACACAAGTCCTATGCTTCTTAAGAATCCGGTCAGTCCAATGCTGTGACAGATTGTGTTGACGATACCACCATTGGAGAAGAAATTACGCACCAGCAGAAGTGATACAAACTGCGGGACTGCAATCGTTACGATAAATAAAGTACGCCACATCTTCGACAGTCTTGTCTTCTTGCTGTTAAGAAGCAGTGAAAGCAGGATACCTCCGATATAAGTTGTAAATGTTGCGAAGAAAGCCCATACAAGTGTCCATCCCAGAACCCGCACAAATGCATATCCGAACGTAGATGTAAGACCGCCGCCGCCAAACAAACTGATAAAGTTACTGAAACCTACCCATGAGAACAACTCAGTAGGAGGCATATGCTGCTGATCATAATTTGTAAATGCTACAAAGATCAGAAGTAAGATTGGGATTAATGTGAAAATCACAACTCCAAGTACCGGAAGTGTCAGTAATGTAATATGAAACTTCTCTTCTGTCAGTGATCTGAGATCTTCTTTAAAAGTATTGATATGCTTTCCCGCTTCTTCCATTTTCTGAAGTGTATAAGCATTGATCACGTTCTTAAACCACACAACAGCTGCCGCAAACCATACAACAAAGCTGAACAATGAAAACAACAGGATCGTAAAGGAATTATCATAATCATTAAATTCACTTTTCATTGTTTTCATGTTAAAGACTTTTTCCATCTTTACAGTACCAAGGGTACTGAATTTTGGTACATACTGCATTGCAAATTTCACTGAAAAAACGATCACTGCGATCTCCAGCAATGTCATCAGTACTGCTTTCACATACTGTTTACGCTTTGCATAGCCTGCGCCCATCCAGATCAGGGACAGCTTTACAAAGGCATCACCTTTCACTACAGCAGTACCAAAGTCAGCAAAAAATCCACCGATGGATTTAAAGAATCCACTCACTGCCGCTGCAGCAGAATTATTGTCCTGTGCTGCCATATCTCTCCTCCTCGTCATTTCATTTTTGTTACTATCTTTTCTCAGACAGCATCTGCCGTTTCCTTAAAACAGCTCACATGCCGTTATGCATATGGGCCATTTTTTTAAATCTGTTATATAATTTTTTTATTTTACAATTATTCTACAGAAGCAGCAGCACCCTCTACCAGATTATCAAGTGCTTCCTGGATTGCATTATCATCATCTGCAGATAATGTTCCCTGTGCAATCAGTTCTCCGAATGTCTTTGCAGGATCCCAATATTTTCCGCCAACCTTCTGAGCCTGTGCATATTCAGACTGAGCTGCAAGTGCTGCAAGTGCTACATTTTCCTGAACAGAATCAGATGCTGCTACATTCTTGTTTGAAGGACCACTTTCTCTCTGATCAAAGAACATCTGCTGGGATTCTTCGTTTGTAAGGTACTCAGCAAGAAGAACTGCCCATCCGGAATTCTCAGAATAGCCGTTTACACCAACATATTTGTAACCGGCAACAGATCCCTGCTGAACCTGTTTGTCACCAACTGTGAATGTAGGAAGCTTTGTTGCTGCATATCCGTCACCAAATATCTCCTTTGCTGTGATTGCATCCCATGTACCGGAAACGCATGCTGCCAGATTACCGGATGCAAGCTGATTAGACATATCACCATCAGCAACTGCCATAAATGCCGGATTAGATGTAATATCAAGCATTCCTTTTACTACATCAACACCTGTATATCCATCAGCACTTGTTCCGTTCCAGTCCATAGTTGTTGTTCCGTCATCATTAAGTCCTGTTGTAAATCCTGCTCCATAGAAGAAAGAAGCATTGTACCATCCGGAAGCAAGTGTCATACCAACTTTCTTTCCGGCCTTATCAGCTGCTTCAAGAAGGCTGTCCCAGCTTGCTGCATCTTCCTCGGAAATTACAGATGAATCATAGTAAAGAAAATATCCGTTGTCAGCTGCTCTTGGAAATGCATACAGACTGCCATCAATTGTTGCTGCATCAATAGCGCCTTCAACGTTTGCAGCTTTTACATCATCAAGTGTTGTATCTGCAAGCTGAAGTGCTTCTGCATAATCATCAAGTTTCAGAAGTGCTCCTGCTTTTACAAGATCCGGAAGCTGATCATCTGCGAATGCATATACATCTGCACCAGCCTCTACGTCTGTCAGAATAGTATCTTTTGCAGTAGACTCAGATTCTACGCCAATCTGAATATCAAATTTCTGATCTGCATACTTCTCCTGGAATTTATCTGTCAGTTCTTTTAATAAATTCTGGTCTTCTTCAGCTCCCCATACAGTCAGTTTAATTGTCTCATCCTCTGCTGCACTTACACATACTGTGCAGGAAAGTGCCATAGCTGCTGCCAGTAACGGTGCAATCACCTTTTTTACATTTTTTCTCATTTTCTCTTCCTCCTGTTTTTGATGGTTATGCCTAAACAGCCCGCATCCGATTTGCGTAATAAACGCCCTCAGTTTTGTTTGCGCAACCGTTTGTTCATATTTTTAGTATATTCCTTTATATTTATAAAGTCAATTAGCCATTATTATCTAATTTCAAAACTCTTTTTTTGTCATATTGCACAATTCAGTTTGATTTTTTCGTTTTTTCATACAATGATATACTTGATTTGTGCAACCGTTTTCATTTTGATAAAATCAGATTGTCCAGAGAATTTCAACCGATTTTTTTATACACAAAAAGTTCTCTGCTTATTGATCCTTACAATAAATACAGAGAACTTTCTAATCCTGCCATTCATTTTCAATTTCTATAATCTGATCGGATTTTACATCCATATACTACTGTGTCGACTCCCGCAACACTACCTGGTAGTTCAGAGGCACTGTATCCTCCAGTGGCTTCTCTCCCAGGATGTTCAGTAATTTCGCACATGCCATCTTTCCCAGTCTTACCGTATCAAAGCGTATACTGGTAATCGGTGGATTATTATATTCCAGATTCTTACTGTCATACATACTGGCTATTTTTATTTCTGCAGGAACCGATATTTTCTTTTCCCTCAGACTGCTCAGACACATGCTGCAGATCACATCATCCATACAGACAATACCATCCGCGCCTTCTTCAAGCAGTCTCTTCACAGCATCAGATACTGCTGCCTGATTATCCGTATCCATGAAGATCAGATTTTCGTTAACAGAAACTCCCATTTCCTCATGTGCTTCCAGAAAACCCTGATATCTGCTTCCGGTAACATTGTAGGACTGATTTCCACCCAGAAGTGCCAGATTCCGAAAACCTTTCATCAACATAATACTTGTCAGTTCTTTTCCGGCTTCCTGGTTCTTGTTATCTACAAACGGAACTTCCGGATCTGAAGATGGGCCGATCAATATATATGGTTCCTTACAGTTCTTCAGATATTTCTGTACCTTGGAACTTACCACTGCTCTGCTTACAATGATCCCATCGACTTTTCGATTTGCCTCCAGTCTCTGTATCTGCGATACATCTGCTCCATCAATCATAGAAATAATAATATCATACTCATAGGAGGAAGCCATCTCACAGATTCCATTCATACAGTCTTTAAAAAAAAGAAACTCTGTGGCAACATAATCCTTCGGCATCAGCAGTGCAATATTATAAGTTTTACGCTGTGCCAACCCCTTTGCTACAACATTGGGTCTGTAATCATGTTCTTTTATAAATGCCCGTACTCTGTCTCTTGTAGCCTGACTGATTCTTCCCTTTCCTGAAATAGCACGTGATACCGTAGTCTTACTTACCCCAAGCTCCCGGGCGATATCTTCTATTGTATATATCTTCTTTTCTTCTGTTTCCATAAAATACCCCACTTTTTGCGCAACCACTTGATTATATTCTATAAAATAACAAAATACTCAAGCACTTACAAGTAACTTTTAAAGAAGATATACCGGCAGTTCCTCATTAATATGAACAGAACCTTTTGCTGTTTTTTTCTTTTCTTCTGTAACAGATATTGTTTCCGGTTTCTCTGCCTCTTTTGTGGATACAACGGGCTTCTTTACGGTTTTCCCGGCACCTGCATTTGCTGCACGCCGAATACTCTCCCTGCCTACTGACATAATTCCATGACCTCCTCTGCCAATCTCGTATATTCCCTGGCACTTCTGCTTGATTTTTTATATTCCACAACCGGAATACTGTTATCCTGTGACCATTCTACAGAGCTGTCCACTCTGATGATCTGCTCAAATACATGAATATCCTCAAGTTCATGCAGTGTTTCCATTGTCTGTTTATAATAACTCTTTCTTGTATCTACCTTTGTCACTGCAATTCCGGCAACTTCCAGTTCCGGAGTAATCTGCTTTACTTCATTAAGAAATTCAAACATATTCGCAAGTCCGAACATTCCCCATGGACTTGCCTCAACAGGAATAATTACCCGGTCTGATGCACAAAGGATATTCATCACCCAACCACCCAGCGTAGGAGGTGCATCAATCAGAATATAGTCATAATTTCCTGCATCCTTTATCTTCTGAATGCATTTTCGCAGGATAAATTCTCTCTGCCATTTTGTAAAAAGTTCATATTCTATAGAACTCATCAATGTAGACGATGGTATCAGATCCAGATTTTCGTAGGGAGTATGTACCACATAACCGCTGAGCTCTTCCTGTTTTCCGATTGCGCAATACAGATTCTTCTCTCCTTTCGCCTGCTCCAGCACCCAGTTCTCCGGAAAAAAAGCAAGAGAAAGATTTAACTGCATATCTCCATCGATCAGAAGAACCTTTTTCCCTGCCTGAGCCATCGCCGCTCCAAGGTTTGAACAGGTTGTGGTTTTTCCACTTCCACCCTTATTATTTGTAAAACATATCGTTATGGTTTTTCCCATGGAACTGTCTCCTTTACCACTTACTTTACTTGTATTATAGGAGATTTATCATATAGATTCAACTGTTTTCCTCATCTTCGCAACCCTGTAACTCATTTGCATTGCCAGACAAACATTTCTTTGATTCCCAAAATAAGCCCTTGATTTTTTGTTTTTTTGTGCTATAGTATTTATATACTTGATATGTAGTTTTTAAAACTACGTTATATTGTTTTCATTATATTTATCTGAATGAATGGAGGCGTTTTTATGAAATTTAAATTAAAAGATCCCGGAAGTGCGATCACTCATGGTATTGCCCTTCTTCTCGCTACAGTCGGAGCAGTTCCTCTTATTATCAAGGCAGCGCGTTCTTATGATGTGCTCCATATTGTTGCTTTAAGTATTTTTATACTTACCATGGTTCTGCTCTATGCAGCCAGTACCATTTACCATTCTGTAGATTCTACAGAGAAGGTCAATCGACGGCTGCGAAAAATGGATCACATGATGATTTTTGTGATGATCGCCGGAAGCTATACTCCTGTATGCCTGATCGTTCTTCATAACCGCATTGGATATATTCTGTGCACGCTGGTATGGAGTATTGCAGTCCTCGGCATTATCTTAAAGGGCTGTTGGATTACCTGTCCCAAATGGTTGTCCTCTGTACTGTATATCGCCATGGGCTGGCTGTGTGTACTGGCATTTGTTCCAATCTTCCATGCACTCCCACGTGCAGGATTTGACTGGCTTCTTGCAGGCGGAATCATTTATACCATCGGTGGTGTAATCTATGCATTAAAAGTTCCGCTTTTTAATTCCAGACATAAGAATTTTGGTTCCCATGAGATTTTTCACATCTTTGTTATGCTTGGAAGTGCCTGCCATTTCATTGTTATGTACTTTTTTGTTGCTCCACTACCTGTATAACCGTCAATTTGCCAATAAACAAAACAAGGGGTTGCAGCACCGGATTTCTTCCGGTGCTGCAACCCCTTAACAATACAATTTTCTCTGCTGCAGCATAATCCCTGCAGGAAAGCTTTTATATTACACAGCTACTCTTCTTTCCGGATACAATCCATAGGATCCATATCCCACGCCAAAATATCCATAATAGCTCTTCGCCTCTGCGAACAGCGGATCATATACTCTGCCTCCGATTTCAGCCCAGCAATGACCGCTTCCGTCAGTTGCCGTTGTATCTACGCAGACATAAACATTCTTATATCCAAGAGCCTTTGCAAGATAGGCAAACGAACAGGCATCTGAGAAACAGTCCCCGCCTTTTCCGCTCAGTATCAGATAATCGTTTGCATATAACGCAGGCCATGCAGTCTGATTATAAAATATTCTTCTGGTATCGTAATAATGCTGATACATTACCCATCTGAAACAGGTTTCAAATTTCTCACTTTTTGACATACTCGGTTTTGTGATCTTGCTGACAACATCCTTTGCTCTCTGCAAAGTCTCATACTCATACGCTTTGGTGGAATTCATTTTCTTTCCATTTGGATAATAAATCGTCTTTCCTTTTTTCCAGGCTTCCAGAATTCCCTTTTCTGTACAATAATAAATTGTATTTCCAACTTTAACTGTTTTCGTTCTCAGAACACCCTTGTCACTGAAATAGTAATATTTTCCGCTGATTTTCTTAACGCCACTGTAACGTATTCCATTGGAACCAAAATAATATTTCTTGTTATTGTATTTGATCCATCCGGTTTTCATAAATCCTTTTGGACTGAAATAATAAACTTCACCATGGATTTTACGCATTCCTGTAAGATACTGTCCATCTTTAAAATATTTCTTATTTTTTGTTCCATACTCATACCAGCCATTTTTCACCTCCGGTATGGGTGTTGGTGCAGGTGTCTCGATTGGTGTTACATCCGGAGCCGGTGTTTCAATCGGGATCGGTGTTACAGTAACATCCGGTACTTCTGCTGCCATGGCCGGAATACTGCGCATACTGCAAGCCATTTTGTCATCTTTTTCATTTTCTCTTATCCTCCTTATCTGACGGGTTCAGAAGCTCAGCAACTCCAGTTTTTTATTTCTGGTAAATTGTTTAATCTCATATTCACGTCTCATCGCTTCTTCTTTTGTTGAAAATCCTTCATAATATACAAGTGTAACCGGTCTTTTGGTCCTTGTATATTTCGCGCCGTTCTTTCCCTCGTTGTGTGCTTTCATACGTTTTTGCAGACAGTTTGTCCACCCTGTATAAAGAGTCCCATCTGCACATTTAACAATGTAAGTATAATTCATCATAATCACCCGACAGTCTTATATTATAATCAAGCAACTGTCTTATTGTCTGGAATTGCATTATTTGAAATTTTTTATAATTTATGTAAAGGACAACTGCTATCTTTTGCGGTCGTCCCTGTTTCTATAATAAACAGTCGGTTTAAAACACGTATCTCATCCGGACACATATTCTTTCTGACAGCCAGATCTCTCAGCACCAGAAATACCAATATGTCAAAAAAGCAGGCAGGGAAACCGACTGCGGATTTTCTTTCCCACCTGCTTTATTATACGTTTATTTTCTTATTTTGTGAATATCATTTTTCGAAGATTCCAGAGATTTCCCCTGAATTTTCCACCTTTTACCTTTAGCTGCAGATCTTCACGATCCGGATAATATCTGGTTGAGAATACAATCTCTCCATCATTCAGATAAAGTTCCACTGCAGAAGTATCTGCAAGAATCCGGATATTGTTCAGTTCACTGACTTTCGCTTTCCGCTTATTTCTTCCTGCACCCGCAATTTCAGAAAATCCAATCTCCGCAATTTCATTTTCATATTTAAAGAGCATCTGTCCGCCCATACTGATCTGAAAACTTCTGTCTGTCACTGCAATATCTTCAATTAACAGATCAAAACCTTCATTTACTTCTACACGAACCTCAACAATTGATTTTTCATCATCAAGAATTGTTTTCTCTTTTCGGAGTCTCTCCAGTTCTTTTGCCGGATACTGGAATATTTTTCCATCCTTTACCCTCAGTTCCCGCGGTACGGTAAGACAATGCTGCCAGCCTTCATCAATGGTTTTATTGGTATATTCCTCCTCTGCATCCGGCATTCCCATCCATCCTATCAGAAGTCGCCTTCCGCTGTTATCTGTAAAGGTCTGTGGAGCATAAAAGTCAAATCCCATATCCCACTCACGAAAGTCTCTTTCATCTACAGAACCATCCTCTTTTACCGGAAAATAGCCTGACTGATAGATATTCTGAAAACGAAATTCTTCCCTCTTCAAGCCCTGTGGTGATACAGACAGAAATTTCTTCCCGTCCAGTTCGAAATAGTCCGGGCATTCCCACATATAACCAAAAGCTTCCGGTGTGGTTATTATATGTTTAAATTTCCATTCTTTCAGATTTTCTGATTCATAAACCAGAACTGCACCTTTATCTCCCTTAAGACGTCCGCCAAGAACCATAAAATACCTGTCGTTTTCTTTCCAGACTTTCGGGTCTCTGATATGACAGGTAAACTCTTCCGGATATTTTTCAAAAGAAATTATCTCTTCTTTATCTCCGAAATGAATTCCGTCCTCACTTTCTACATGAAGCGTACTGGTCTCACGTCCTTCATTAATATAATCATAATCACCGTCAATCTTTACATTCCCGGTGAAAAACAAATGAAGTTTTTCACTCTCTGCCAATGCAGATCCGGAATAGACACCATGACAGTCATAAGGAGAATCCGGATAAAGAGCTGTCCCTTCGTATTTCCAGTCTACCAGATCTTCGCTTGTATAATGTCCCCAGAATTTCAGTCCGCCTTCCACATCAAAGGGAGCGTATTGAAAAAACACATGATATCTGCCTTTATACCAGCATAGTCCATTCGGATCATTGAGCCATCCGACCGGCGGCATCAGATGATGTCCAAGCCGGAATCTTCCTTCTGTCAGATCTGCGTTCTTTTCAATTACTTTTATATTTCTTTCAAGAACTTTAGTTAGCGTACTCATTTCACAATCTCCAATACTTTATCTGATGGTGTTACTGAATCTTCCGACAGAATTTTCACATCTTTATAATCATCCGAATTCGTTACAATAAGAGGAGTCGTCACATCGTATCCTGCTGCCTTAACTTTCTCCATATCAAAGGAAACCAGAAGCTGGCCTTTCTTTACGTGATCTCCATTCTTTACATGAGATGTAAAATATTTTCCATTCAATTCCACTGTATTGATCCCGATATGGATCAGAAGCTCCATACCACTTTCCGTACTTAAACCAACTGCATGCTTTGTATCAAAAACAGTCTCAACCACAGCATCACATGGAGCAACAACTTCACCCTTCGATGGAATTACGGCAATTCCTTTTCCAAGTACTTCCGAAGCAAATGTAGCGTCATTTACCTGGGAAAGCAAAATCGCAGTTCCTTCTGATACACTATAAAGCACAGAATCATCTGCATTGCTTTTTCCTGTTGTTGATTTATCTCCCACAGCTTCAACACTTTCTGTCTTTTCAGAAACATTAGTGTCCTTATATCCAAACAACCAGGTAAGTACAAAGGCAGCACCAAATGCAATCACAAACATAAGAATATAAGAAACCGGATTATTCAGACAAAGAAGAATTCCAAAGATACCGGTTACGCCAGTTCCCGTAGCCCCCAGTCCTGTAACAGATGCAAACAGTGCACCAAATGCACCACCAATACATCCCATCACAAATGGTTTTCCAAAGCGAAGGTTAACACCAAAGATCGCAGGTTCAGTAATTCCCATACAGGCACTTAATGCAGACGGAACTGCCATTGATTTAATCTTCTGATCCTTTGTCTTAAGTGCTACTGCAAGAGTGGCTCCACCCTGTGCAATATTCGCTGCAGAAGCAAGAGGCAGCCAGTAAGTAACTCCAAATTTAGACAACTGTCCAAGATCAATGATCGTGTACATATGGTGAACACCGGCAACCACCGTCGGTGCATAAAACGCACCCATAATAAAACTTCCGATACCAAATGGCAATGCGATCAGCCACTGAATCCCATTCAGAAGTCCGTTCTCAACAGTGACAAAGATAGGTCCGATAATGGATAATGTCAGATATCCTGTTACAAAGACACTTACAAGCGGAGTAACAAACAGATCAAACATTGCCGGCACTATTTTGTGAAGTCTCTTCTCAATCTGAGCCAGTACCCATACTGCAATGATAACCGGAATTACATGCCCCTGATATCCGACCATATCAATAGAGTAAAGTCCAAACCATACTTTCTGAGTTGCTTTAACACCTTCTGTGGCAACTGTCCATGCATTCTGGAGATTCGGATGAATCATGATCATACCGATAACTGCACCCAGATACGGGTTTGCACCAAACACTTTAGCACCGCTGTATGCGATGAGGATTGGCAGGAACGTATATGCCGTATTACTGAAAAGCTGTGCAAATGTATAAATAGAACCGCTGGTATCAATATTCAAAAATCCATTGTTTACCATGAAGTTCAGTGCTTCCATAATTCCCATCAGGAAACCGCTTGCAACAATTGCAGGAATAATCGGCACAAAAATATCTCCAAGTGTCTTGATCAGTCTCTGCACCGGATTTGCCCTGGAAGCCGCAACTTTTTTCAGCTCTTCTTTACTGCTTTCAGAAACTCCTGCAATCCGGATGAACTCATCATATACTTTATTAACTATACCTGTTCCCAGAATGATCTGCATCTGTCCCTGCGCAAAGAAAACACCTTTTACACCTTCAATGTTCTCAACATATTCCTTATCAGCCTTTGAATTATCACTGATAACCAGGCGAAGACGTGTGGCACAATGAGCTGCGGAAATAATATTTTCTTTTTTACCGATATGGTCATATATCTCCTGTGCTGTTTTTCTGTAATCCATAATATCCTCCTTTTATGGAATCGTTCTCATATAAATGTATACTTTGAAATTCTCACATATTCAACAAATTTCACTTGTTAATCTTATAAAAATACCTTTTAACCTTAATATCATCTTATACCATTCCAAATTTACTCTGATATCTGATTATAATTCAGCAGATATCTTGCACTCTCACGATATTTCTTATCTGATCACCAATATGTATTTCCTATGGATTGTATGTACTTTTATGGAATCGTTCTCATATATGCTATTATATCTGGGCGTTTTTTATTTGTAAATATGTAACATATCACAAATATTATATCCATTTTTTATATATTATTTCCAAAACACTCCCTTTAATATATATGTAAATCCAATTATTCAGAAAAAAAGAACTCTGATGATTGCCTCAGAGTTCCTCTTTCATGTTCAGTCATATATTTCGGTGAGACTCTCTGAGTACCACCTTACATCCCATTTTTATTTCTTTATGTACAGATGATGTTTCCTTAGATTCTATCAAATCTACCAGCACTTTTGCTGATTCCATTCCACTTGTCTTGTAAAAAAAATGTACAGTAGTCAGCTTTGGTTCTATGATCTTTCCCAGAAAACTGTCTCCCATTCCGGCAATCTGAACCTGTTGAGGAATCTGATATCCGTTCTCCTTCAGCCAATTTGCCGCTCCAACTGCCATGGTATCTGTTGCACAAATCAATGTATCTACATCGGGATGCTCCGTAAAAAGTTCTTTCGCTTTCTCATATCCTGACTCTAATGTGAAATTTCCGCATTTTACACATCCACTTTCCAATGTGATCTGATTTTCTCCAAGAACCTTCTCCACACCTGATTTTCGCTGCCTGCCAACTGCCTCATCTTTATCCGTAACTGTAATATATCCAAACTTCTTTCCTGTCTTCACCATCTGTTCAGTAAGATTTACAGCAGCCTTATAATCGTCCTGAAAAATACATGGATAACCATCCAGCTGTTGTCCAAGTAAAACAATCGGAACTTTAAATCCCTTCATCATTTCCCTGTGCTGTTTTGTCAATATGGTGGCAATAAAAATAACACCATCGACCTGATTATCCCTAAACAGCGAAAGATATTTCAATTCTTCTTCAACACTGTTATTTGTATTTGCCAGTATCAGCTGATATCCTTTTTTGGTAAGTATGTCACTGATTCCGGCAACTTCCCGGCTGATCGTATTGGAATCTATCTTTGGCAGAATTACTCCGACCAGTTTTGTCTTCTTAGTACGCAGCCTCTGCGCCTGTGAAGAAGGCTGATACCCGGTTTCTTCAATAACTCTGCTGATATTTTTTTTCTTTTCCTCACTGACATAACCATTGTTCAGATACCTGGATACGGTAGCTCTGGAGACCCCTGCCAGTTTGGCAATCTCATTAATATTCATATAAAAAGCTCCTCTTTCATGCTGTCTGTATAATTTCCGAAAGTATTTTTATAACCAGCAGTATTTTATGATGCTAGTGTGCCCCTAACCTGATATCCACGAATTGTTAACTGCTGAATCACTACATATTTTGTATTATACTACACATATCATTTCTGTTGCAAATATCAAAGTACTGTTTATACGTTACTGTCTCGGCCCTATACCAAATTAAGGGCTGCCGATCTACGGCAACCCTGTTTTTTTCTTCTATTTCATTATGGAAGATATTCAATCGGATCTATTGGTTCTCCATCCTTTTTCATTGCAAAATAAAGATTGGTTCCTTCTGTGCTGTAATATTTTGTAGGCTGTGCAATATATCCTATCGTCGTTCCCTTTTTAATTGTATCTCCTTCTGACACTGTCAGATCTGTAAGCTGTCCATAAACAGCCTGATATCCATTTCCAAGTTCCATTGTCAGTGTAGTACCCGTCTGCGCATTCTGCTCTATAGAATAAACCTTGCCATTAACAGCAGCTACCACAGGTGCTCCCTCTACTGCACCGACAGCAATAGCCGGACTCAATTTGTACTGATCAAGCGTCGGAAAATAAGTAGTCTGATCCATACTGTAATCAAGGAGAACATTTCCATTCACCGGCCACTCCATTAATGTATCTTCCGAAAAATTTACTGTCGCAAGATTCAGGACCGATGCCGAAACATCTGTTGCTTCATCTGCCTGATCTTCTGATATCGTCTGGGATTTCATATTTGCATTTACTGATGATTCTTCTGCTTGCTGAGAATTTACAGCATTGTCAGTCTTATCCACATCTGCAGTATTATCTGATTCATTATTATCCACAGTATTCTGAGCTGTTTCCCCATACATTCCTTGTTTTTGGAATGTAACCTTTGTATCATCCAAATCTTCCCCGTCATCGGATATCCACTGATTTTCTGACTCCACATGATTCGTTCCTGCATCTTCACTCAATTGTTCTTCCGTATCCTGTGTACTTTCACCGACATTTTCTGTTTTTTCTTCAGGAGTTTTCTCTTTGACCGGGGAGGTACCTAACTGATAAACTGTAATTCCCAATGCTGCTACAGCGGCCAGTCCAACGGAATTGGCAATGATTCTTGTCACTTTGTTATTCATCATATTCCTTTCACCTCTGTTTTCATCTTCATATCTATAGGGTGTCCAGAATATTCGTATCTATTCAGCAATTTACAGATTTTATGTTCAGCACATCCATCTCAGGAAAATAATATTGTAAGATCTCTTTTGCATTCGCAGACTCCTTTGCCATCTCATTCCCTCCATATTGTGAGAATCCTAATCCATGACCTTTTCCTCTACATAAAAATCGTATTTCCTTTCCAGACTTCTGAATTGTAAAATTTGAGGACGTGAGTCCCATTCCTTTTCTGAATGCCTCGCCTTCCAACACTTTCCCGTCAGCCAGAATTTCTGTAACATAACCGGCACTGTCCCTGGATTTTATTTCAATTCTTTCCGGAAGGACATTTTTATTTATGTATACACTATTCAAATAATCTTTTGCATTTTTATCCACAAGACTGTGTACGGATCTGAGATACGAATCATCTTCGTTGTGGAAAACTTCCATTCCATCTCTTGTCTGTCCTGCACTTAATTCATGATAGGGAACTAACTTTAATTCTTTATTCCATACAATGACTTTTCCTTCTGTTTCTGTTACTGCTTTTTCGTACTTATTCTGTAAAATTACACAAGCCAGGGATTTCCCCTCCATCTCTTCCTTTATCTGACATAAAGTTATTGCCAGATTTTTCTCCTCTTTCATTGTCCGGTAAAAATTTGATCTTGCTATGATTGTTTGTGCTTTTATAGTCTCAAGTTCATATTTGTCTTCAATCTGCGATGAAACGATCACCGGCAGAAGCATTTCCACATTAAATTTTTTATTGATCAATGTAGTGTTGGCACCATTAAAAATAATTGTAACTATATAGGGAACAAAAAACAGAGCAAAGATTCCCATTGTTCCAGGGAAAAAAGACTTTCTCATATCAGACCATCATTATAAACTTCTTCTTTTTAGTATATACATATATATTTATCTGTATGTATATTATTTATAACACTTCTGTTATATAGCAATTCTCGTAAATAATGCATATTGATCCTGCTCATCAGAACATAAAATCCTGCTGAACTGTCTCAAATTCATTAATTGAGAGGACTGCGATAGTTTCTG
This sequence comes from Blautia sp. DFI.1.216, assembly GCF_020594215.1. Taxonomy (NCBI): domain Bacteria; kingdom Bacillati; phylum Bacillota; class Clostridia; order Lachnospirales; family Lachnospiraceae; genus Blautia; species Blautia sp. DFI.1.216. Next base: position 901 of record NZ_JAJDML010000018.1, on the reverse strand, counting down.
CATACGGGGCTTCATTACCCCGTATTAAAATATACAGCTCTATTTATTCTATTCTGGATTCGTGGTTCATTCCAGTAAATGATTTTATTTTTTCTGTTGTTCTTTTTATCATCCGGACGCAAAACAGTTCTGTCTTTTTTAGAATCTGTATCTTTTATGCAGATTCTTTTCTTGTCTTCAATGACTCCCATTACAAAGCAAATAAGAGCAGTCATGATTAACTGAAAATATTTTTTCAGATTCTTTAAAGGACTCTTCATAAAAACTCCTCCTGTTCTGCATTACATCTACTGACTTCAAACAGCCTGTCCACCGTTAAGACTGCGCACTTCCTACGGTTAATGGTATCAGGTACTAATAATATATGAAAAAGCATAAAACTTTAGAACTTTTTTATTTCTCTATAGTAATTCCATAAAATGATGTTAGGGTTAAAAAAACACAAAAAAACTTCTGTGATATTCTCACAGAAGTTTTAAAGTGAAGCATCGGGGATTCGAACCCCGGACAACTTGATTAAAAGTCAAGTGCTCTACCAACTGAGCTAATGCTCCATATTATTTAATTATCACTTTCAAAGTGAATGCCCAGAGCCGGAATCGAACCAGCGACACGAGGATTTTCAGTCCTCTGCTCTACCAACTGAGCTATCTGGGCAAAATAGCGGGGACAGGATTTGAACCTATGACCTTCGGGTTATGAGCCCGACGAGCTTCCAGACTGCTCCACCCCGCGATATTAATTTTTAAAATCAAAAGCCGATGATCGGACTCGAACCGATAACCTGCTGATTACAAATCAGCTGCTCTGCCAATTGAGCCACATCGGCTTAGCTGTTAAGCTAAGTGGATGGAGAAGGATTCGAACCTTCGAAAGCGTTGCTAACAGATTTACAGTCTGC
>NZ_JAJDML010000179.1:0-455 GCF_020594215.1 Blautia sp. DFI.1.216 | reverse complement strand
GGATAACCTTGTCTGATACGGAAAACTGGTTACTTCCAGATAATACGGCAAGGTCGCCGTCCTCGGTAATCTGTGTTACATATAAGCCTTTTATCTGTTCGGACTTATCGCCAGCCTGCATATATGCACCCTCTAACAAGTAGCCGTTTGGAGCTTTTGTTTCTTCTACGGTTAGTGTTCCAAGTGGAAGAACCGCCTTGCCGTCCTGCATATAGAAGCTGTCGCCAGATACTTTGTATGTGTCCGCTAATTTTGTGATGTAATGAGTTGTCCCGTCGCTGTCTGTTTCAGCGATTGTCTTTGTAACCCATGTACGAGTAGCTTCGGCAGGGAGATTGTCTTTATTGTAGAAGCCAGCATAATACTTCCATGTAAATTCCGCACCTGCTAAAGAAGCGTTCCCTTGCGGATTGTCTTTCTGTGTTTCCATATCAATCTTGAAAAGCTCAATCAAA
>NZ_JAJDML010000178.1:0-457 GCF_020594215.1 Blautia sp. DFI.1.216 | reverse complement strand
TTGTATATGAAAACCACGCCATGCCGGTCTTCTACCGTGATGTCATGTATCGTGAGGGAGCGGAAAGGAAAGACGAAGCATACCTGAAACTCTATGACGGCCATGACTGGAAATGGTTCTGTGTACGTTTGGAGCATACGGATATGGAATATCTGAGAAAATACTGGTCAGGAAAAAAAGCATCTGCCCCGACACTGGAGAAAAGACACCATAAATATTTCCTGCGTTTTACCTATACAGAAGAAGTAACACTTACCAAAACACCTGTGAAAGAACAGGTCATCTGCAGCGTGGACCTGGGGATCAATACCGATGCAGTCTGTACCATCATGCGGGCAGACGGAACTGTCCTGGGAAGAAAATTCATAGATCATCCCAGTGAAAAAGACCGGATGTACCGCGCACTGGGACGGATCCGCAGATTCCAGAGGGAACATGGCTCTGCGCAGACACAGGG
>NZ_JAJDML010000177.1:0-463 GCF_020594215.1 Blautia sp. DFI.1.216 | reverse complement strand
GTAGATCAGCAGATAAAAGAGGGAGAACAGACAAGCAATGTGAAAGCAACCTATATGGTAAAAGTCCATGTGGAGGCTGACGGGGATATGGTAATCGTTCAGAACCCTACCCTTGCACCAGCAATCGAAAAATCAGACTATGAGCCTAAGACACCAGAAGCAGACGCAAGTGTAGACGCTGATACTGTAAACGACGCTACCGCATTTCTGGAAACATTCTTTAAGCTGTACCCAACAGCCACAGAAAAAGAACTTGCCTATTATGTATCTGGTAATGTACTTGAACCTATCGGCAGGGACTACCTTTATTCTGAATTGGTAAACCCTATCTTCACAAAGGACGGGGACAATGTGAAAGTCAAGGTTGCCGTGAAATTCCTTGATAATCAGACAAAGGCGACGCAGGTGTCGCAGTATGAGCTTGTGCTACATAAGGATAGTAACTGGAAGATTGTAGGATAAA
>NZ_JAJDML010000176.1:0-466 GCF_020594215.1 Blautia sp. DFI.1.216 | reverse complement strand
CAGACCTAGCGACAGTCCCAAAACGGGCGACAGTACAAATGTAATGGCATTTATCGTGATGTTGCTTGCGTCTGCTGGTGGACTGGCTGGAACATATCTTTACAAACGCCGTAAAATGAAGAAATCATAAGGCGGTAACGGTATGAGGAAAGAAAAATCACGCTCTCCGCCGAAGCTGTCAAACGGCAGATTTTTGCTTATTCTGGCTTGTCTGCCTACAACCTGCAAGAACACGGATAGTCAAGGGTGCGTAAGCATTGATTTTACCCTTTACTATCTGGGGGATTGCTGGTACTTCCCAAACCGCCAGAATAAGAAATCACAATTAAAAAACTTATCAAATATAGAAAGAAACGAGGTAAAACAATATGGAAATGAAATATGTCGTGCCAGATATGGCACAGTCTTTTGGAACTCTTGAATTTGCAGGCGAAAGCGAGCCAGTCTTTGAAAGAGATAAAAATAA
>NZ_JAJDML010000175.1:0-471 GCF_020594215.1 Blautia sp. DFI.1.216 | reverse complement strand
ATAGAGCATTGTAATTATTGCTCTTCAACGAGGAATTCCTAGTAAGCGCAAGTCATCAGCTTGCGTTGATTACGTCCCTGCCCTTTGTACACACCGCCCGTCGCTAGTAGCGATTGAATGGCTTAGTGAGGCCTCAGGATCTGCTTAGAGAAGGGGGCAACTCCATCTCAGAGCGGAGAATTTGGACAAACTTGGTCATTTAGAGGAACTAAAAGTCGTAACAAGGTTTCCGTAGGTGAACCTGCGGAAGGATCATTAAAGAAATTTAATAATTTTGAAAATGGATTTTTTTTTTGTTTTGGCAAGAGCATGAGAGCTTTTACTGGGCAAGAAGACAAGAGATGGAGAGTCCAGCCGGGCCTGCGCTTAAGTGCGCGGTCTTGCTAGGCTTGTAAGTTTCTTTCTTGCTATTCCAAACGGTGAGAGATTTCTGTGCTTTTGTTATAGGACAATTAAAACCGTTTCAATACA
>NZ_JAJDML010000174.1:0-471 GCF_020594215.1 Blautia sp. DFI.1.216 | reverse complement strand
CTGTCCCAAATCAAGGATTTCACTAGAAACTGTCGCCTCATATTTCTCATATCTCATTTCACTGTCTGAATCCACAGTATCCTCGAAAATAGCTGAAGCTTCCGATACATCGCCTTCCTGCTCTGTGGTTTCCGAAATAAATGTTTCCTCTCCAGCAGAAAAATCGGCTGCCAATACCGGCTGACCGGTAACGATCACAGCAGAAAGAAACAGCGATAAAAATGTTTTGCCTCTCCTTCTCATAATACTTTGCCTTCTTTCCATCATTATACCTCGTTATCATGTTACGTTTATGTTAACAATTGTATCATATATGTAATATTTTTTCAACAATCTTTTTTTATTTAACATATTTAACTATGCAGAAAAAGCGGCTTGAAAAGCCGCTTTTTTCTACCTTTGCAGGAACCCAATCTCTGTAAAGATAAGTTTCGTTATTTAAATTCAATGGAAGAAAATCTGTAGATGTAG
>NZ_JAJDML010000173.1:0-472 GCF_020594215.1 Blautia sp. DFI.1.216 | reverse complement strand
AGCCTGCAAATAAAAAGTCAATACTAAAATTGAAGAAAGTTAAAAAACTTTACAGGTTAAAAATTAGGCATTAAAATAAGGCCACCACAACCAGTGCTGGTCTGAAAGTAAAAGTTTTGAATTAGCTTGGATCAGGAAGAACAGAAAGATATTCTTTCACTCGTCCATAGTATATTCTGAGAAATTTATTAGCACCTGCAGTCATATAAACATAGTAAGGCTTACCCTGGGTGCGTTTTCTGTCCATGAATTGATATACAGGATCATCCTGAGGCATGGTTTTGATAAGAACATCCATTACTTGAAAAAGAGTCTTTCTTAAATTTGAAGATCCACGTTTGGATGTTGGGACGCTTTTTTGTGCATAGGAACCAGATTCGTTTACCCCAGGATCAACTCCGGCGAATGCAGTAAGGGCTCCTTTATGCGTGAATCTGGTTACATCACCGATCTCAGCCATAAGCTGTGGACC
>NZ_JAJDML010000172.1:0-473 GCF_020594215.1 Blautia sp. DFI.1.216 | reverse complement strand
CCTGCGTTCTGGTTGCCTTTATTCTTCAACACAATATCCTCTGCCTTTACATACCAGTCCACATCTGCACCCGTATAGGTCTTTCTTGATACCGTATCGGCTACTGGATTGACAAGCTCCACGACTGCATTGTACGGAAATTCCCTTAACGGTACTTCTGGCGGTACAGACACGGGGATAATTCCACCATGCAGACTGCACTTCAAATCATAGATACGCTTTTTAAGCTGGGTACTCGGTGTCCCGTCCTCATTCTGTAAGAACACATCACGCACCGCTGTAAACTTTAATTCTCCAAATGTTTTCTCTTTGTCAATAACAAACCCGTTTGATAATCTCATAAATTCTTCACTCCTTTACTTTTCTTCAACTGCTACAATATCATCAGCAACTAATACATAATCGGTATGTCCCACATCCCCGATTGCGTAACCTCTGCCGTATAACTTCGGATTGACAAGTTTTACTTTCTG
>NZ_JAJDML010000171.1:0-473 GCF_020594215.1 Blautia sp. DFI.1.216 | reverse complement strand
TCCATGCCCCTGAAAATCTTATTTTCAAGGTAAAGAAAGTTTTCATGGATCTGATATGTTTCTTCCATATATTTTTTTAATGTCTTTGGAAGGGACAGGCGGACTCTGTCCGTATCCCGCTCATGCACGATCCCCATCTGCATATAGGTAATGGGGATACTTTCCTGCTTAAACCGCGGCGGTCTGGGAGTCTCGATCCCCCCGGATCTTTTCAGGGCATAAAAAGACTTCCATGCCTTGTCCAGCAGCCTGCAGACTTCCTGGGCAGTCTGGGACGGGAGCTGTTTATACCACAGCTCCTCTTTATGGGCTTTTTTCTGATAATACCAGTCCGGATACTGCTCCATCCCTGTTTCTTTGTAATGCTGACGCTCGTAATTACAGACATTCCAGAGCTTGGATGCTGCATAGCACATATGCCCGATGAGGTTCGCATATTCCCGGCTGACCTTTATGGATGTTTTCTTTGACAG
>NZ_JAJDML010000170.1:0-483 GCF_020594215.1 Blautia sp. DFI.1.216 | reverse complement strand
GCTTGCAGCCGCAGACGCAGCAAGAACTAAAAAACACCATGAACGCCATGCAGCCACCCCAGAGCATTGAGGAAATCAAGGCGGGACTGGAAACTACCGAGAAAGGCGGTGTCCGTCAGAGCATACGGAACTGCCTGACCGTATTCCAGCGTGACCCGCTGCTTTCCGGGGCTATCGCATACAACATCCTGACCGACCGCAAGGACATCATAAAGCCCATCGGCTTCCATAGGGAAAGCACAGCCCTGAACGATACGGACATGAAGTATCTGCTTCTTTATCTGGAAGAAACCTATGGGCTTACCAATGAGAAAAAGATTGATAATGCCATCGGGATTGTGGCGAATGAAAACAAGTACCATCCCATCCGGGACTATCTCAATACCCTTGTGTGGGACGGGACAGAACGAATCCGTTTCTGCCTACGACACTTTCTGGGGGCTGACGCAGACGATTACACCTATGAAGCGTTGAAGCTGTTCC
>NZ_JAJDML010000017.1:0-77096 GCF_020594215.1 Blautia sp. DFI.1.216 | reverse complement strand
AGAACTCAAGGCTGCTTTTTCGTTTACACCAACTCCGATTGTTTCCTTAACAGTTTGCATATTTCATTAAAAGGCACATATTAAAATTAACACAAAAGGAGATGTTAGAATGAAGGCTCATGAATATTGGTCTGTCGGAGCATTGATAACGATGCTAGGAACTTTTTATAGCGGATATAAAGGTTCAAAATCAAGCCATAAATATTTTGCGGCAAGTTCTTTGCTTTGTATGATTATGGCTATTTATACAGGTCATAGGATAATATCTAAAAACAAGAAGACAGAGAAAGAATCAAACTCAATAGAAAATGAAGAATAATGAACCAATCTTGTGCCCACTGGGCACGAAGTTGGCACAGTCACTACGGTGTCAGGAGAAATCCTGGCATCTTTTTTTATGTCTTTTTACACTTCAAAAAATAATCTTAAAAAATTTCTAAAATCATGTCCGATTTTGTCGCTCCCAATACAGAGTATATGGAAGGCAAATTGAAAATCCTCTGATTTCCAAAAATCACAAACGTAAAAGAGGTTCAGACAGTTCTTCCGATTGCACCTTGACAATTGAAGGAGCTGATACATCTTGAGGAACATGCTTACCGGAGATAATCCGGCTCGTGCAGGCGAAGACTCCTATGGGAAGAGTAAAGCAATAATGATACCACCGAAAGGTACAGGACCTCTGCTGAAACAGAGACTGTGGCTGTATTTTTGCAGTCGGGTTATCTGGAATGATAACGATCAGATGTATATGTACAGACAAAGCAGAAAATTTCTCTTGTCATAGAAAATTCAAGATCTGCAGTTTCCGGGGAACAGCCAAAACTGGAAACTAACAGTTTTTCATCTGTTTTATCTGGATTCGTAATATAGTCCAGAGCTTTCTTGTCTGTTACTTTAATGGGGAAGATCTTAAGATACGCCAAAATTCTTTCACCATCTCTTTCAATTCCTGCATTTCTTCAGAATACAGATCTCCGGTACTGTTTACTTTTTTCGCAATCTGATTAATATTCACACCGATCTTATGCATTTCCTCGTATTGTTTTTTTAATGGAGTAGTGTCTGTATTGACAATATAACCGTCAATTGCCATTTTACGAAGATAAGCTCCCATGTTTTTAGTCTTTGATTCAATCATCTTTCTGCGAATCAGCTTCTTTTCTTCGGGGGAAACACAAAACAAGATCTGTATATTTCTTTTTCTCTTTGCCATAGATAGATTCTTCTTTCATTGGTTGCTCAAAGTAGTGGTTTTTGTGTTTTTGATTTAGGGCAGGGTTCCCTAAATTGCTGGTTTTTTTGGAAGTGTATATACACTTCCTGTCCTTGCTATTTACCGGTGGCACAGCCGCCGGAAGAGAGTCTTTTGAAAAGAACTCTCTATAGATAAGGTATTCAGAGAAGAAAAATAGGACATCGCAGATCTGAGGTATGACGAAAGAAGGATTCTATGGTATAGTAAAATCTGAATGAGAAAAGAGGAAAAGAGGTCTTACCGATGTCACGGAAAAACCATGAAATGATAGATGGAAAATTACTGCAAACTGACAAGAAATATGCTCAGTTGAAATTAAAGCAGAAAGAGAAGATTGCAGAATGGATGTTCCAGGCAACCAGGGATTATTATATGAAAAAATACACTTTCCCAAACGACAAACATCTGGAAGAAGTGGTGGATATTGTGTATGAAAAAATTGAAGATGCAGAAATCTGGATTCCGTATGGAGAGGTATTCAAGCATTACAAATCCAAACGATCGGATATCAATAAACGTATCAGAAGATCTCTGAATGAAAAAGAAGAGAGTCGGATTGAGAAGGTTTGCTTTATGAATATGTGTATGATCCAAGATGACAAAGGAAATGTGCTGGCATTGGATAAAGTGAATGACAGCTATACAGGGACAACTTTTCCAGGTGGTCATGTGGAGCAGAACGAGATATTTCAAAAATCTATGATCCGGGAAGTTTGGGAAGAAACAGGTCTTACGATTGAAACACCGAAGCTCTGCGGTTTATATCATTGGCATAAGGGTGGAGTACATTATGTGATTACGCTGTACAGAACTGATAGATTTATCGGAGAATTGACAAGTTCGGAGGAAGGGCAGGTGTATTGGATTCCGCTGGAAGAATTAAAAACCAAAGAATTGGCTACAGGTATGGAATACGTTTTACAGATCTTGGAGTCTGAGCAGGTGAATGAGTGTTATATGCATCTGGAAGCAGATGGATATGTTGGAGATTTATATTAAACGAAGTATCTACTTGGGATAAAATAGTTGTTGTGATGAAAATGGGAGAACAATAATGAATGAAAAATTAGAAATGGCAAAAAAATTCCTTATATAATGCAAATGAAATAAAGGATATTAAAGAAAATCCGGTTGTTGAATCAGTTTTATTGGCACCTATAAAGGCAATCCCTGTTTTGGGGGATTTAATTGATTCATCAACAAATAAGTTATTAAATGATTTTCAGCAAAAGAAAGAACAGGAATTGTTAGATGTTATTTTGCAAGATGATCATTCTATAACACCGGAAATGGTAAATGATGTAGAGTTTATCATCAATTTTGCACGAGCAAAAGAGGCAGTGCAAAGGTTGGCAACGACCGATAAAGTTGAGTATTTTGGAAATCTTATACGAAATGGTTATTTGCAGGGGAAACATATAGATGGTAGTATTTTTGATGAATATATTCACATATTGAATACTATGTCGTATAGAGAAATACAATATTTAGTTGAATACAAAAAATATTGTGAAGATTCATCTAAAAGAGGTAAATCAATGAAACACATAAATGGTAGAACATATAGCAACAAATACGAATCGTTTTGCAATGAATATTCAAAGCAAATAAAGGTATCTCCAGGAGAAGTTGATTACGTGTTCTTACATATTAAACAAACGGGATTCATTGAGGAAGAATTTGAAACAGAGTCTGGAGATGTAGATGAAAATGATAATACATTTGACTCATTGGATGTTGAAAGTAAGGGATATTATATAACAAAATAGTTTCTGGATTTTTATGAAATGGTTTTGAAAAGAAATGAAAATAATGGATAAATAAAAAACTACTTCTGTGAGGTTGACTTGCAGAAGTAGCTTTTTTTAGATATTGGAGGGGGTAATAAATAAAGTTAATTGAATATCCAATCATCAAAAAGGGCACAAAAAACACCGTATTTCTACGGTGCGTTCTGTCAGATATATTCTGTTTTATGATAGCAGAAAACTGGAATTCACAGTTCTTCCATCCTTCCCATCTTCAGCGCCATAACAAGAGTTCCGGCTGCCATCACAAAGACACCAATTTCAATCACATAGATGGGAAGAAGCGCCGGACCTGCCACGGCAAAGAAGTCCACGATAAAATGAATCCCATATGCAAGAACCGCTGTAAAAGCCGCTGTCCTGCATTTGCCTGCCTTTACCGCCCGGTAGATCAGCAGTGACAACCCGATATGCAGAATGATGGCACTGATTCTTTCGATTCCGCTTACAAAAAAGAGTGGTGCCGGTGTTGTCCATAGGGCCGACAGCTGTGACACGGTCTGGTTTGCAGACTCAGCAGGAAGTGCCGCCAGCGTATTCTGCATGGCTCCGCTGTTGATCATCAGCATGGACACAAGATTGCTGATTCCGGAGAGTCCTCCGATCAGAATGGCCTCCACACCGCCATGCCCGATTCCATACATCAGTGCATTTGGAAAATCCAGCCATTTCTTCATCCAGAACTTCATGGCAATCAGTCTTCCGGTCTCTTCAAAAACCGCTGCAGCCAAAGCCGCGTACACATAGTAAAGCCATGGCCTGCTCTGTGCGTTCAGTCCGCAGAACTGAATGACAAGAACATGCAGCAGCTGCTCCAACAGCATGGCAAACAGCAGATAGGTTCCTGCTCCGATAAAGAACGAGGAAATCCTTGCCTTAAGCTTCACCCTTCCTGCAATGAACAAAGCAATCGGTACCCCCATCGAGAGGACAACGGAGCAGATAACTCCCGCTATCGCCAGACCTGATATTGTGTTCAATTCCATCTTTATACCTCCCTGATTCTCAAAAAATTCCTTTGTTGTATTTGAACTGTCCATACAATATAAAGCCTAATCCGACAATAACTGCTGGAAGAATGATATAATCTATAATTATTTCACTCCAAAACGAAACAATAAAACCTAATACAAGAGATATTCCTATAATCAGCGTTCCTGTGCCGACTGTTTTTCCATACTTTGGTATATCTTCTTCCTTTACTTTTCGCCTGTTATAAGAGTGAATTGTGCTGATATTGCCTTTGATATTTACAATTCCAACAACAGATATGAACACTCCCAAAATCAACATTATAATATTTTCCATAATGACCTCCTAAAAATAGAATAGTTCCTCAAATTTTTTGTCCAATGCAATACAAAGAATTAGAGCCAATTTTGCAGTTGGATTAAACTGTCCTGTTTCAATAGAACTAATGGTATTTCTTGATACCCCTACCATTTCTGCAAGCTGAGCTTGAGAAAGATTTGCTTCTGTGCGAACTTCCTTTAAGTGATTTTTCAGTTGTAATTGTTCTTTCATATTCTCACCTCTAAAAGATGGCTAACAAATCCAACAAATGCCAAAATGGAAAGCACAAAAAACAGAACAGTCAAGACCAAATCGCTCTTTCGCTTCATTTTGATAAAACGAACTAACCATTGTGTTGCAATAATGCTGAAGTATATAACCCACGGACTGTAAATCATAGTATGAGCAAGCACAGAAGATAACAGCGAAAGCAAACAACACACTAAAGCACCAACTCTGCTTGCGTGACTTCCAGCTTGATATACCACTTCCATTTCAGCCAAGTCCTTATTGCGATGTTCTTTTCTGCTTGCATTTAAGATTTCGTCCTTTTTCATAAAAACACCTCCATGACAAGTTTTCTTTGCATATTTTGATTATATACATACCGAGTTTTCTTGTCAATAGAGTTCATAAAAAAGTTACAACCGATATAAGAGATAACTTTTCTACCACTTCGATTATGCGTTAGATTGGAATCTTGCTAGTGTGAAGTATTATATAACCAAATTGAAGGAAAAGAATTATCTGAAGAAGCAGGGAAGTAGCCAAAAAGGGAAATGGGTGATATTAACAAAACGAGATTAACACTTGTATCAATTCATGTTAAACTATGAAATGTAAGGAGAGAAAGATGCCTAGAAAACCATCATTAGACGGCAAAGATTCTAGTCTGAGAATCAGGATGTCACCAGAGCAAAAAGAAAAGCTAGTATCTTATGCAGAGAGACATTATCAGACTATGAGTAATGTAATATTCCAGGCGTTGGACATTCTTTACGCAAGAGAAGAACAACAAAATAATAAAGAGTAAAATGGAGTTATTTTGGAGTTTATTTCTTCATTTCTTCATAAGCGGTGCGAAAAACACAAAAACAGAACGCACGTTCGAAATATAAACCTCTAATAACAGCCTTTGCGTGTCATGAAACGTAGTCCGCAAAGGAGTTTGAATAATCCACATATTTTTTAGCACTCCTCTTTGGCACTTTTTTGATAATCCCCTTTGTAAGAATCAGAAAATCCGGTTCATACGGAGCACCAGAGAAAACATCAAAAAAAGACACAGAAACATAGAGAAAAAAATTAGAAGCCTTGCATCAGGGAACGTCCTGACGCAGGGCTTTTTCAGTCCTGAAAGAAAAGGGAAGAAAAATAGTGCAGTATCCCGGAAGCGCCGGAAAAGGAAGTTTTTACAAGTGAGTTTGCTAAAAAAATGCAAAGTGGGTGTGCGAAGGGACAGGACATATAAGCTTTGTATTCTATCTGGCAAACTAGACAGACTTAAAAGTCATATTCTACCTTCGAGGGGTATGCTTTTCATCTAAAATAGAGTACGATTAATAAAAAAAGGAGGTAGATGGATGGATCTTATCAAAATTGGAAAATATATTGCAGGTAAGCGAAAGTCATTGGGGATGACACAAAAGCAACTGGCAGAAAAATTAGGTATGAGTGATAAGTCTGTTTCTAAATGGGAGCGAGGAGTTTGCCTGCCGGATGTATCTGTTTATAAAGAACTTTGTTCAATTCTTGGTATTAGCCTCAATGAGTTTTTGGCTGGAGAAGATATAGCTCAAGAGAATATGATTCAGAAGTCAGAAACAAATATTATTGAAGTGATCAGAGATAATATAGATAAACAGAAATGTCTAAAGGTTATGAAATGTATATTATTAGTTATATCTATCTGTGCGGTATCAGTAATCGGATTTACCATATACCGTCTGAAAAAACCACAGAATTATATTTCTCCTGTTGCAAAGGATAGCATAGAAATGCAGACAGCAGAACTGCTTGCTGGACCGGATGGAGCATTTGTCTATAAGTTTATCACAACGGATGAATATAAAAAACTCAGATTACATATTTATCGATACGAATCAGGAAAATTGAGTGATCAGGACAAAGTTGAAATGGGATTTGAAGATATTGGTTCGCCAAAAAGTGGTGAAATCGTAATGGTGCCTGATTTCGATACTTATGTAATTAAGTTAATTATTTCTGGAGGTGGTAGTAGGTTGTCAACAGAAATTCCTGTTTTAGAAAATGTAGAAAATAGAGAATACTATGGCAGAACAGCAACTGAAATAAAAAATGTCGTAGACATTAGATACGATAAGCAGCAGCCACTTATTGCCTTTGTTTATGATAATGATGAAATGAGTGTTCCGACTTTAGACGATTTTATAAATAGCCAAACAGATTTTCTTTCAAAAAATGATTATGTGTATTATGTGGCATTTGAGTTTTGTAAGTAATAGATTTGATAATATGTTTCGGATAGAGCTGTTCCGTAATTCATTTCCGGTGACAAATGAAAAAGAAAACATCGGAGGTAGAGTGGAGAACAGACCTTAACGATACACAGCAAAAGATTATAAAGTTGCTTTCAGAAGATCATCAATTATCAGCGGTTAAGTTAGCTGAAAAAATCGGGGTTGTCAGGCGAAATATTGAGAACAATATTAAGAAGTTAAAAGAATATGGTATTCTCATAAGACATGGCTCTCCAAAGAATGGTTACTGGGAGATTATAGATAAAGATCTACAGGAGTGAGAAGTAAATTAATCCAAGATTAGTCAAATGCTGAGAGAAATAGACCTTCGCAGACGTAATGTTTGCGGAGGTTTTTTTGATAAAAAATTAATCATGATAATAATGTGATGATATCACAGAAAACAAATGAATTTCAGATTATAATAAAGCCACAAAAGAAAAAACAAGGAGGACTGTAAAATGTCTGCTATTAATATCAATAAAAATAATTTTCAGAATGAAATAATGGATTCCGAGAAAACCGTTCTTTTAGACTTTTGGGCTCTCTGGTGTGCTCCCTGTCGTATGGTGGTTCCTATCATGGAGGAGATTGCAAGTGAACGCCCTGATATCAAAGTTGGAAAGATCAATGTGGATGAGCAGCCTGAACTGGCAAGTAAATTTGGGATTATGAGTATTCCAACTTTGGTGGTTATGAAGAATGGGAAGATTGTAACAAAAGTTTCAGGGGCAAGACCTAAGAAAGCGATTTTAGAAATGCTTTAATGAGGAAAGGTGGAAAAATAAGATGAAGGTAATAATCGTAGGCGGTGTAGCCGGAGGAGCTACAGCCGCAGCAAGAATACGCAGACTGGATGAACATGCAGAAATTACTGTGTTTGAAAGATCCGGATACATATCCTATGCGAATTGTGGGCTTCCATATTATATTGGAGACGTGATCACAGACCCGGAAGAACTTACATTACAGACACCAGAGAGCTTTTTTAAACGCTTTCGCATTAATATGAAAATTCATCATGAAGTTATCTCCATACATCCGGATCATAAAACTGTTTCAGTGAAAAATTTGGAGAATGGTGAGATATTTGAAGAAAACTATGATAAGCTGATCCTTTCTCCAGGTGCAAAGCCAACACAGCCGAGACTTCCCGGAATGGGTATTGATAAACTTTTTACACTTCGTACTGTAGAAGATACTTTTCGGATAAAGGAATATATAAATAAGAATCATCCAAAATCGGCTGTATTGGCAGGTGGTGGCTTTATTGGTCTGGAACTGGCAGAAAATTTGAGGGAACTTGGTATGGATGTTACAATCGTCCAGCGGCCTAAGCAGCTGATGAATCCTTTTGATCCAGATATGGCATCTATGATCCATAATGAAATGAGAACGCATGGAATAAAACTGGTATTAGGCTATACAGTAGAAGGATTTAAAGAAAAAGACAATGGAGTGGAGGTCTTATTGAAAGATAATCCATCTCTTCAGGCTGATATGGTGGTGCTGGCAATCGGAGTTACACCGGACACAGCATTAGCAAAAGAAGCTGGTCTGGAACTTGGTATCAAGGGAAGTATCGTAGTGAATGACAGGATGGAAACTTCTGTACCGGATATTTATGCAGCAGGTGATGCAGTTCAGGTAAAACATTATGTTACGGGTGATGATGCGCTGATTTCTTTGGCTGGTCCAGCCAATAAGCAGGGAAGGATCATTGCTGATAATATTTGTGGTGGTGATAGCCATTATTTAGGCAGTCAGGGAAGCTCCGTTATCAAAGTGTTTGATATGACAGCAGCCACTACAGGTATCAATGAAACCAATGCTAAAAAGTCAGGGTTAGAGGTAGATACAGTAATTCTTTCTCCTATGAGTCATGCCGGTTACTATCCTGGTGGAAAAGTGATGACCATGAAGGTGGTTTTTGAAAAAGAGACTTATCGTTTGCTTGGCGCTCAGATTATTGGATATGAAGGAGTTGATAAACGTATTGATGTGCTGGCAACAGCGATCCATGCAGGGCTGAAGGCAACCCAGTTGAAAGATCTGGATCTCGCATATGCACCGCCTTATTCCTCTGCAAAGGATCCTGTAAATATGGCCGGCTTCATGATAGACAATATAGCAAAAGGGACCTTAAAACAATGGCATTTGGAAGATATGGATAAGATTTCTAAAGATAAAAATGTGGTGTTGCTGGATGTGAGGACTGTAGGTGAATTTAACAGGGGTCATATGAAGGGATTCAACAATATTCCTGTAGATGAACTAAGGGAACGAATTAGTGAAATTGAGAAAGGAAAGCCTGTGTATCTGATATGCCAAAGTGGTCTGCGCAGTTACATTGCCAGCCGTATTCTGGAAGGAAATGGTTATGAAACATACAACTTTTCCGGTGGATTCCGCTTCTATGATACAGTGGTTAATGACCGTGCGCTGATAGAAATGGCATATGCATGTGGTATGGATTATTAAAAAATAATCACAATATTTTTATAATTTTCTCGTAGCATAAAAAGATCCCCCATTTATTAGAATGACTTTTATAATTCTGATAAATGGAGGATTCTTTTGATGTTACAGAAAAACAGTTTTATGATCTTTGTAGTGTTTCCAGTCTTTTCGAATCCAGGATTGTGATTTTGCCGCGGGAGAGTTTGACGAGTCCTTCGCCTTGAAAGTATCGAAGCATTCGAGTGATAACTTCCCTGTGGGAACCAAGATGATTAGCAATCGTCTCATGAGTGATTTTCAATTCATTTGTTCCTTCGATAGAGGTCTCTTCTAAAAGAAATGAAGCAATACGCTTATCTAAACTCTTCCACATGATTTGTTCAATCAGCCACATGACATCAGAAAAACGGGTAGCCATTAACTCATTGGTATAGTTTGCGACGGGAGCAGATTCCTTCATGATGTCCTTATAGATCTCAGCAGGGATGATCCAAAGATCAGTATCTTTTTCTGCTTCAATGGTTACTTCAAATTGAATGGAGCGTATGATACATGAGGCGGATAAAAGACACATATCCATATCGAACAGACGGTAAAGTGTAATCTCTCGTCCCTCATCTGAAAGTATGTAGGTTCGAAGCTGCCCGGATTTAACCAGTAATAATCCAGTACAGTCCAGGTTTCCGTTGTGAATGATCGTTCCTTTTTTTACATCCCGTGTGATTAAATTGTCTGAAATTATTTTTTTCTGTGCTGTATTTAAGTCATTCCATAGTGGAAAATAATTTTCGAAGTTCATAACAGTTATCTCCTTTACGAACATAGTATACTTGCTTTTTTAGATGCGTCAATTACATAATTGACATATGCCCTTTATAGGACTATTATATAAGAAAAGCAAGAAAGGAGCAGTTTATGCCGAGACCAGTAAAATGCAGAAAAGTCTGCCATTTTCCGAATGTTTTAGAATTCCTTCCGGCAGATAATGCTGAGAAAAAAGTACCCATTGTTTTGACAGTAGATGAGTATGAGACAATTCGTCTTTTGGACAAAAAAGGTTACAGTCAGGAGCAGTGTGCAGTATCTATGCAGATCGCAAGAACAACGGTTCAACGAATTTATGAGACCGCCAGGAAGAAAATAGCAGATGCACTCATTGATGGACATCCACTTAGAATCGAGGGTGGAGATTTCAGAATTTGTGACGGTCAGAGCAGCAACTGTAGCTTTGGAGGCTGTTACAAACAGGAAATTTACAAAAAATATGCAGCAGAAAAAGGAGAAGGTATCATGAGAATAGCAGTAACATATGAAAATGGACAGATTTTCCAGCACTTTGGACACACAGAGACATTTAAGATTTATGATGTAGAAGAAGGGAAAGTGGTACATTCAGAGGTAGTAGATACCAATGGAAGCGGACATGGTGCATTGGCGGGAGTTCTTAATGCATTGAACGCAGATGTTTTGATCTGTGGCGGAATCGGAGGCGGCGCGCAGACAGCATTAGCGGCAGCAGGCATTAAGCTGTTTGGAGGAGTTTCCGGAGATGCAGATAAAGCGGTGGAAGCTTTTATTAATAAAACACTGGATTATAATCCGGATGTGAAGTGTTCTCATCACGAGCACAGCCACGGGGAAGGACATACATGTGGTGAGCATGGATGTGGAAGCTATAGCTGTCATTAAGAAGAATAGCAAAAAAATAATAATACGAAAGGATGTGTCAAGGCAATGGAGAAGTTACCGCAGCACATCCTTTTTGTGTTATTTTACAGAAAGACAGATTGTATTTTAAAGGAACAGATCGTGCAGTATTTCTTGATAAGAGAGAATTTACAGGACCAATCTACACACAAATCAAAGAAGCTGTAGATTTAGTATTGAGAAATATTCGACTCGGAGCAACGATTGATGGATTGGTGCGAAAAGAGAAATATGAGCTACCGCCGGAAGCAATCAGGGAAATTTTGTTTTTAGTTTGTATTCGATTGTCTGTGGTGGAAATGGGATTAAAAAGTAACACCTGGATTCTGTAAGGGGAAATGTTTGAGCGAGCATTATAAAGGTACCTTTTTTGAGAATATTATGTTATAATCATTCAAGAGAAAGGTACGATAGATGAGTGATAAGAAGAGAAATGTAATGTTGTTCGTTCTGCTGTTTACCTTGTTTCTGGGAGTAATCGTTCCGGTTCAGGCACAGTCGTACGGCGGGACAAAGACAATACGGGTGGCGTATCGTGAGGACGCAGACTTTATTAATAAAAGCAGCAGTGGAGTATACAAGGGATATGGAGTGGAATATCTGAATAAAATATCTCAGTATACCGGCTGGAGATATGAATATATCAATGAATCATGAGAAAATCAGTTGGCAGATCTGAAATCCGGAAAGGTAGACCTGATCTGCAATGCGCAGAAAACAGAGGCCAGGGAGGATTCCGTATTCTGATGGATGATTTTGGAAGTGGATATTCTTCCCTGAATATGCTGAAAGAAGCTCCTGTTAATGAGATTAAACTGGATATGCGTTTCTTAAGTGCAGCAGATCCTTATGGAAGAGCAGAAGAAATCCTGCACATGATCATTACTATGGGAAATCATATGAAGCTTTCCATTATTGCGGAAGGTGTGGAGACCGAACAGCAGAAGGTAATGCTTCAGGGGTTCGGCTGTAACAAGGCTCAGGGATATTTCTATGCCAGACCTATGAGGAAAGTAGAATATACAGAGCTGCTCAGAAAAGACAAAGCAGAAAATTAGATGTACAGAAGGTTGAATAAAGGGCTGTCCGGGAATCATCAAAACCGGCAGCTCTTTGTCATCAGAAGACCAATCATATAAAAACTAATCATATAAACAAAAAAAGGAGAAAATTAAAAGATGTATTATGTACCAGACGGCACGAAAGAGTGCGGATATTATGAATGTAAAAAATGCGGCAACCGTTTTCTGTCTATGCAGACGATGAAGAGGATTCCATGCCCGGACTGTGAGGCTGAAATCGACTATGAGATCGGTCCGGACGAGTCACTGGAGGATGTGCTGGATACAGCAGAACTGATTCAGAAGATTGAGGGTGAAGAAGAGGTAGAGAAGATGGACACACTTCTGAGCCTTGCTCTGACCGGCGGAGATTACAGTTGGATCTAGTACAGCGAATATTAAGTAACTGCTATAACCTGAGTCCATAACGAATCCTAAAAAATTTTTATAATCTTATTTATTGACAGAGGAAATTATCGGTGTTATTATGTTTGTTATAAAACATACTAATTCGATAGGAATAATAGGTGTAAAGGAACTGACGATATGAAATATGATGTAGGTATCATTGGAAGCGGTCCGGCGGGTTTGAGTGCGGCAATCTATGCAAAGAGGGCTAATCTGTCAGCCGTAGTGATAGAAAAAGAATATGAAGGAACCGGACAGATCGCAGAAAGCGGACAGGTAGATAACTATCCGGGATTTCCGGGCATCAGCGGTTATGATCTGGGTGAGAACTTCCGGGAACATGCAGTGAAGCTTGGGGTATCCTTCATGGAACAGGAAGTAACAGAGATAAAGAAAGAAGCTTCATCAGATTTTGAACTTGTATTTGCAGATGGTTCGCAGGTGGAAGCGAAAACCGTAATCTATGCGGCGGGAGCCACACCGCGAAGAGCGAATATTCCGGGAGAACAGGAATATGCAGGAAAGGGTGTCTCTTACTGTGCAATCTGTGACGGATCATTTTACAGAGGTAAATCAGTCGCAGTTCTTGGTGGTGGAGATACAGCACTTGATGATGCTGTTTACCTGGCGGATGTGGCAGAGAAAGTATATGTGATCCACAGGAGAAAGGAATTCCGAGGAGCCGCTGTTACAGTGGCGAAACTGAGAGAGAAGGAAAACGTTATCTTCGTACTGGAGCATCAGGTAAAAGAGATCATCGGAGAGCAGAAAGTAACCGGAGTAGTTCTGGAAGATGCAGCTGTGATAGATGTGAACGGTGTATTTGTTGCTTACGGAGCAGTACCACAGACAGATCTTCTGAAAAAATTTGCAGTACTGGATGATTCAGGTTATGTCAGAGCAGGGGAGACAGGAGAAACCGCTCTGGAAGGGCTGTATGTGGCAGGAGATGCAAGAACAAAGAAACTGCGTCAGGTGGTAACTGCGGTTTCGGATGGTGCCAATGCAGCAACCGCAGTGGCAGAATATCTGAAATAGAAGAAACTGAGAGAGTATTACGATAATTCAACCGGCTGTAAGGATACCGGACAGCCGCAGATCTGGAAAAAATATTTGAAAAAACGCTCTAAAAACACAAAGGAGAGATAAAAATGGCACAGAAAGTAGATTATGCAGCCTTAAAAAAAGGCGGATATATGAGACAGAAACAGAAAGGTTACGGTTCC
Source organism: Blautia sp. DFI.1.216 (assembly GCF_020594215.1). Classification (NCBI taxonomy): domain Bacteria; kingdom Bacillati; phylum Bacillota; class Clostridia; order Lachnospirales; family Lachnospiraceae; genus Blautia; species Blautia sp. DFI.1.216. The sequence goes on along the minus strand of NZ_JAJDML010000017.1, from coordinate 63,377 downwards.
CTGAGACTGGCAGTGGTCGGTGGAAACCTGACTGCAGAGAATATTAAGACAGTAGCAGAAGTAGCAGAAAAATACGGCCGCGGATATGTACATATGACTTCCCGCCAGGGCATTGAGATTCCCTTTATTAAAGTGGAAGAATTGGCAGAGGTAAAAGAAGCACTGGCAAAAGGCGGTGTGGGAACCGGTGTGTGCGGACCACGTGTACGTACAGTTACAGCCTGTCAGGGTTCAGAGGTCTGTCCAAGCGGATGTATCGACACCTACACACTGGCAAAAGAGCTTGATGAGAGATATTTCGGACGGGAACTCCCGCATAAATTCAAATTTGGTGTTACAGGATGCCAGAATAACTGCCTGAAAGCAGAAGAAAACGATGTTGGAATCAAAGGCGGCATGAACATCGAATATAAGGAAGACGACTGTATTTCCTGTGGTGTGTGTGTGAAAGCCTGCAGACAGGATGCACTGAAGATGGTGGACGGCAAAATAGAACTGGATGCGCAGAAATGTAATCATTGTGGCCGCTGTGTAAAGAGCTGTCCGGTGGATGCATGGAAAGGAACTCCGGGATATATCGTATCTTTTGGAGGAACCTTCGGAAATAATATCTATAAAGGAGAAGAACTGCTTCCTCTGATCCTGGATAAAGAAACACTGTTTCGTGTGACAGATGCGGCAATTAATTTCTTTGAAAAAAATGCAAATCCAAGTGAACGTTTCCGCAAAACATTGCAGCGTGTGGGAGAAGAAGATTTCCGTAGTCAGCTGAAAGATGCGTATGAAGGACAGTGAAAGGAGAACATAATGGCTGAATTAGATTTTGAAGTAACCGATGAGGTTGATATTACCGATAAAGTATGCCCCCTGACATTCGTGAAGGCAAAAGTAGCAATCGAAGAACTGGAGGATGGAGAGATTCTGGCTGTCCGCATGAACGATGGCGAACCAGTGCAGAATGTTCCGCGCAGCATGAAAGAAGAAGGGCATAAGGTACTGAAATTAACCGATAATGAAGATGGTACTTACACCATGTATGTAAGAAAGGTGGAAGACTGATGGCAGTACGGGTAAGCAAGACGGATTTTGAAGAGAAAGTCCTGAAGGAAAAACTTCCGGTTCTGGTGGATTTTTATTCAGATTCCTGCGTGGCGTGTAAAAAGCTGGCACCGGTTCTCGGAAATGCGGAAGATGATTATGAGGATAAGATTAAAGTATATAAAGTAAATACGAACTTTGATGTGGAGCTGGCAGAGCAGTATGAAGTGCAGGCAAATCCGACGTTGATCCTTTTTAAAGACGGACAGGCGAAAGACCGGAAAACAGGAGCATTGAAACAGGCAGAGTTAAACAGCTGGATTGAAGGATTACTCTAAAAAGAGAGCAGGCATAAAGGAGAAAAATATGTTTATCACAGTAGCAGGAGAGAAAAAAGAAGTAAAAGACGGACTGACACTTCCGGAACTGATCGCACAGGAAAATGTAGAGATGCCGGAATATGTAACCGTTTCTATTAATGAAGAATTTGTTGCATCAGAGGATAAAGAGTCTACCGTATTAAAAGAGGGAGACAATGTAGAATTTCTTTATTTCATGGGAGGTGGATGCTAAATGGCAATGACAGATGAACAGATCGAGCGTTATTCCCGTCACATCATCTTAAAAGAAGTGGGTGCAAAGGGACAGAAGAAGCTCCTGAAAGGAAAAGTACTGATCATCGGTGCAGGCGGTCTTGGTGCACCTGCGGCAATGTATCTGGCAGCAGCAGGTGTGGGAACAATCGGTATTGTGGATGCGGACGAGGTAGATCTTTCCAATCTGCAGAGACAGATCATCCACAGCACAGCAGATATCGGAAAAGCAAAGGTAAAATCAGCAAAGGAAACCATGAATGCCATGAATCCGGATGTGGAAGTAAAAACTTACCGGATGTTCGTAGACGCATCCAACATCCGCGAACTGATTCGAGAATATGATTTTATTATTGACGGAACTGATAATTTCCCGGCAAAATTTCTGATCAATGATGCGTGTGTACTGGAGAAAAAACCATTTTCCCATGCAGGTATCATTCGTTTTAAAGGTCAGCTGATGACCTATGTACCCGGGGAAGGTCCATGTTACCGCTGCGTATTCAAGAATCCGCCGCCCAAGGATGCAGTTCCTACCTGTAAGCAGGCAGGTGTCATTGGAGCAATGGGAGGTGTCATCGGTTCCTTACAGGCAATGGAAGCAATCAAGTATCTGATTGGTGTAGGTGATCTTCTGACAGGATATCTTCTGACTTTTGATGCGCTGACAATGGAATTCCATAAGGTTAAACTGCCGAAGGATACTCATGACTGTGCAGTATGCGGAGATCATCCGACAATCCTGGAACCGATCGACTACGAGCAGGAGGTCTGTGAGGAAACAGCAGGCCGATTTGCCACAAGAGATGAGCAGTAAATACGAGAAAAACCTGATGCAAAACAGGAGAAAAGTATGGCTATAATAAGAATGAGAGATCATCTCTATGATGAGATCGTTAATTATGCAAAAGAGCATCTTCCGGAGGAAGCCTGCGGGCTTTTGGCCGGAGTGGAAACCGGGGAGGGAAGGGAAATCCGAAAGGTATATTTTCTGGAGAATAAAGATCATGCAGAAGATCACTTCACCCTGGATCCCAGAGACCAGATAAATGCGATCAGGGATATGCGTGCCAACGGATTGAAACCGCTGGGAAACTGGCATTCCCATCCGTCTTCTCCATCCCGTCCGTCAGTGGAGGATATCCGTCTTGCTTTTGATTCAAAGGCAAGTTATCTGATCCTGTCACTGATGGCGGACTATCCGGTATTGAACAGCTTTCATATTGAAGGTGGGGAATGGACAAAAGAGGATCTAAGGATTTATTCAGAAGAATATTATTTTTAAAGATTTACAGACAGGATAACAGAGGCAGAAATGTTTGAAGCAGGATTATTTGTGGAAACATTTCTGCCTCTGTTTATACTGTCAGCATATAAAAATTCCGTACATTGTAAAAGTATAGAGCAATCCTCGTAAATAATGCATCTTAATCCAGCCCATCATAGCATGAAATTTCCATAATAAAGTCGTGGCAAAATCATGTCAACTGCAGAATAAGGCTTGAAAGATTATGCAAAATAATGTAAACTCAAAGAGTTAAGATATGTAGACATTATGTATGCCTGTAACGTTTAAGTATAGTATATTCCCACAATGGCTGGACGGTTGCAGATAACAGATCGGTTACTATAATAATTTGAGCATCTCCGGTGCGGATATCCGGAGATGCTTTGCTTTGGAAATTGTGTGTGAGGGGTATAAAAAAAGTATGAGAAAAGATTCTGACAATGCAAAACTGTTGGAACCGGGGGAATTACCGTCCAAAAGAAAAGTCCTGGTCGTAGAAGATAATGAATTAAACAGAGATATCCTCTCTTCTTTTCTGGAAGAGAAATTTGATGTTTTTCTCGCAGAAAACGGGGAAGAAGGACTGGAACTTCTTTCCGAGCATTACAGAGAATTATCAGTAGTGCTGTTGGATATCTGTATGCCTGTGTGTGATGGATTTGAATTCCTCAGACGCAGAAACACAGATAAATTTCTGTCAACCATACCGGTTATCGTTATGACCGGAAGTAATTCAAAAGATGTAGAACTTCAATGCCTGGATCTTGGTGCAGTTGATTTTATTCCGAAGCCCTATAACTTTAAACTTGTAATGGGCAGGATCAACAGTGTGATCAAGCTGAGGGAGTCCGTAATGGCACTGACTGCAGTAGAACATGATGAGCTCACCGGAGTTTATACCAGACAGGCGTTTTTCTATCATGCAAAATCTTTTCTGAAAACCAGACCGGGGGAGAGATTTCATCTTGTAATTGCTGACATCAGGGATTTCAAATTGATCAACAGCAGTTACGGGGAGAAAGTAGGAGATGAAATCCTCTGCTATCTGGCAGGAGCTTATACAAAGATGCTGAAGACAGGTCTGGTATCCAGATATGGGAGTGATCAGTTCGTATGTATGACGTGTGATGACTGTGATCTGTCTTTGGAAACAGTGACAAAGATAGAAGAAGAAATCGCAGAGCATGCACCTGTTCCCAATCTTATGGTCAAATATGGAGTTTATCAGGATATTGATAAATCTTTACCTGTTTCTGTAATCTGTGACAGAGGATTTATGGCGATCAGAAGTATCCGCGATAACTATGAGTGTAACATTGCTTATTATACAGAGAAAATGAAACAGAAGCAGATGCAGGACCGTTTGTTGGAGAACAGATTTGAATCTGCGATTAAAAATAAAGAATTTGTGGCATATTTCCAGCCGAAATATGATGTAAAAACAGAGAGGATCACAGGAGCGGAATCACTGGTGCGATGGATCAACCCGGATGGTTCCATGGTAATGCCCGGAGATTTCATCCCGCTATATGAAAAGGACGGACTGATCGTGAAGCTGGATGAATACATATTCCGGTATGTCTGCGAATTTCAGCGTGAACTGATGAAGAAGGGGCAGGAGCTGATTCCGATTTCTGTAAATCTGTCGCGTACAAGCATCCATCATTCCGATATTGTTGAACGTTATATGAAGATTGTAGAGGAGAATGGGATCCCGTTTTCCTGTGTGCCTGTTGAACTGACGGAAACAGCTACTCTGAATAATGTTATGATCAGAGATTTTACAGAGAAACTGGTAAATGCAGGATTTGCACTGCACATGGATGATTTTGGTTCAGGATATTCTTCACTGATCACATTGAGTGAATTACCGTTTAATACACTGAAGATTGATAAGAGTCTGGTTGACTGTATTCACCAGCAGAAGGGAAGAATGGTCGTGCAGCAGGTAATCATCCTGGCACATGGACTTGGCATGAAGGTGGTTGCAGAAGGTGTGGAGACTGCAGATCAGCTTGAACTTCTGAAGGAGATGGAATGTGACAATATTCAAGGATTCTATTATTCCAGACCATTGCCGAAAGCAGAGTTTGTTAAGAAGTCAGAAGAGAATTAGAAAAGAAAACAGAAAAATCATCATAAGGAACTTCCTGATAATATTTATCGGAGTTCTGTATGATGATTTTGTTATGTTATAGGAAATTACTCCGTAATGTTCCTATAACATAACTTTTGCTTTCTGATGAAATCAGATGTTTAACAGGTCACTGTATACTTTCAGTGCTCCGTCAGTGTCATGTGCAAGAACACGTTTTGCAAGGACTTTACCAAGCTGAACACCTTCCTGGTCGAAGCTGTTTAAGTTCCATACGAATCCCTGGAACATGATCTTGTTCTCGAAGTGAGCAAGTAATGCACCCAGAGATGCAGGTGTAAGTTCTTCACCTGTGATGATGCTGGAAGGACGTCCGCCCTTGAAGTTCTTGTTCAGGTTCTCATCTTTTTTACCGCATGCAAATGCTACGATCTGAGCAGCAACGTTTGCACAGAGTTTCTGCTGGCTTGTGCTGTTCTCGATATCTACGTCTACACCAAGCTGGCTCTTCTTAAAGCCGATGAACTGAAGCGGAACGATGTCAGTTCCCTGATGTAATAACTGATAGAAGGAATGCTGTCCGTTTGTACCTGGTTCACCGAAGATAACAGGTCCTGTTACATAGTCTACAGGTTCACCGAAACGGTTTACGGATTTACCATTGGATTCCATATCACACTGCTGTAAGTGTGCAGGGAAACGGCTTAATGCCTGAGAGTATGGGAGAACTGCTGTAGCAGGATATCCCTGTACGTTTCTCTCATAAACACCGATCAGTGCATCCAGCATATCCGGGTTCTCAAGGATATTTTTGTTTGTAGCAAGCTTGTCCTCGGCAGCAGCTCCATCGAGGATCTGTGCAAATACTTCAGGACCGAAAGCAAGAGAAAGGATCGCACCGCCTACACCGGAAACAGAAGAGTAACGTCCGCCGATATAGTCATCCATAAAGATTGCTGTAAGATAATCTTCGCTCTTTGCCAGAGGTGATGTCTCGCTTGTTACGGCAAGCATATGTTTGGATGGGTTTAATCCTGCTTTAACCAGAGCATTCTTTACGAAGGCTTCATTTGTCAGTGTTTCAAGAGTTGTACCGGATTTGGATACAACGATGAACAGAGCATGAGCAAGGTCTACGGAAGCAAGAACAGCAGCTGCGTCATCAGGATCTACGTTGCTGATAAATTTAGCTTCCATCTTGGATGTGTTGTTTGCTTTAGCCCAATTCTCAAGAGCAATATATAATGCACGAGGACCTAAATCACTTCCACCGATACCGATCTGTACAACAGTTGTGAATTTCTCGCCGTTTTCGTTAGTAATCTCACCTGCGTGAACTTTATTTGCGAAGTCTGCGGCTTTCTTCTGCTGTGCAACGTAGAATTCACGTTTGTTGACACCATCAACTACTACGTCTTCGCCAAGCTGTGTACGTGCAAGGTGATGAAGAACCATACGTTTCTCTCCTGTGTTGATCACAGCACCGTTGTATAATTCCTGGAATTTGTCAATAAGCTCAGCCTCATCTGCCAGTTTTGCAAGTGCATCCAGAACTGTTTCATCAACCTGTTTTGCAGCGTAGTTGTAAGTTAAGCCGGCTGCCATCGGTGTGCTGTATTTCTTTACACGTTCAGCACCTTTCTCGCCTGCCATGGCATCTGCAATATTTACATGACCTTTCAGTTCGGCAAGTTTGCTGTAGGAAGCAAGAGTGTCGAGATTTTTCCATGTTGCCATAATGATATTCCTCCTTTAAGTGACTGCAGCTGTATGGCCACAGTTATTAACTATAATTATACTGAATAATTGTTCTAATTTCAATGCACGAATGTATGGGATTCAGAGATATTTCGGCACTGCTGCGCGAAAATTTTGTGAATATTTCTCCGTCCCGCTTTCGTTACTGTTCACACACCACTGTCCCGCGAGGTGTTTTGGCATGAATATGCCAAAATCCCGAGACATACAAGCCAAAATTCCATTGCCGCAGGCAATCTGGAATGAATTTTGGCTACGTTACTGTGAACGGAGTGAACAGTAACCCGCTTTCCTGACAGCACAACTGTAAGATCAGTATATATTTGCAATAAGACCGGCAAAATGATATTATGTATAAAGTTACAGGCAGACAGTAATTTTACAGGGAGATAATTAAAAATGGAATTTTGGGATATTTATGATGAAAATAAGAAACCGACAGGACGCACAATGAAAAGAAATGACTGGTGTCTGAAGGACGGGGAGTATCACCTGACCGTACTTGGTGTCGTCGGCAGACCAGATGGTACATTCTTGATTACCAAACGTGTGATGACCAAGGCATGGGCTCCCGGCTGGTGGGAAGTATCAGGGGGTGCAGCCCAGGCAGGTGAGGAATCCTGCGAGGCTGTCCTTCGTGAAGTAAAAGAAGAAACAGGACTGGATGTACGAAATGCGGAAGGCGGATATCTGTTTACTTATAAGAGAGAGAATCCGGGTGAGGGAGATAACTACTTCGTGGATGTGTACCGTTTTGTCATGGATATTGATGAGAGTGACCTGCACCTGCAGACAGAGGAAACAGACGGATATATGTTTGCCACTGTTGATGAGATCAAAGCCTTTGCAGCAGAAGGGAAATTCCTGCATTATGACAGTATAAAAAAGGCGTTTGAGATGTAAGGTATGGGTATAACAGTAATGGAAGCACAAAATAAAAACCATCATACAGGAATGATTTGACCTGTATGGTGGCTTTTTTGGCAATTGCAGAAAGCCTTTTTCAGACACGCTCTAAGATTATTTCATGGCGTTTCTGATTGCAGCCAGCAGTTCGTCATATTCTTCGTATGCCGGGATCTCCGGATAATCTGCCTTGATCTTGTCTGTACTGCGGAAGAGAAATCCTGCCTTGCTTGCCTGGATCATACCCAGGTCATTGTAGGAATCACCGCTTGCAATGGTATCGAATCCGATAGACTGTAAAGATTTTACAGTAGTTAACTTGGATTGTTCCACTCTCATCTTAAAGCCTGTGATCTCACCGTTGTCTGCAACTTCAAGAGTGTTGCAGAATAAGGTAGGTCTGCCAAGCTTCTCCATGAGCGGTGCTGCAAACTGTGTGAAAGTATCGCTGATCAGAATTACCTGAGAGAAAGAACGAAGTTCATCCAGGAATTCCTTTGCGCCCGGAAGCGGATCAATTTTTGCAATCACATCCTGGATCTCTTTCAGTCCGAGACCATGCTCTTTCAGAATACCAAGTCTCCAGTTCATCAGCTTATCATAGTCCGGTTCATCACGTGTGGTTTTCTTCAGCTCCGGGATTCCGCTTGCTTCTGCAAATGCGATCCAGATTTCAGGTACCAGTACGCCCTCTACGTCAAGACATGTAATATACATAATAGAAATCCTCCTTTGTGTAAAACCTCTTTATTTTTGAAAATCCTTTAATGCTTTATTTAGTGAAATCATTCTAACATATTCTGAGAGTCCTTGCAAATTTAATTTTTGGTTACTGTTCATTGGTAATATCCCGCGAGGTGTTTTTTGTGAGCGAAGGTCACCTACAGAACTTGCCACTGGCAGCTTCTTACGGATGCTTGGCAACAGAAAACCCGAGATATACCGCACGAATTTATGCGATTAGCATAAATTAAGTTTGCGAAGCGTGTTACTGAGAACGGAGTGAACAGTAACAATTTTTGAGTAGTTCAAAAGGAGAAATAAAAACGAGTATTGACATAAAAAAACTAAAGCCATATAATAGTTAGGCAACTAATGGATAGCAACCTAACTATTATATGGCTTTGCAATAGTATGGGTACTGATTTTAGGAGGTGCGGCGAGATAGACGAGGAAATGAAACAGAAGCTGAATGAGATGCATGTAGGCAGGCTGATACATATTTTATCCCATACAATGAAACGGCATAATCCGGCAGAGGTGATGGAGAATGACGATCTGACGACCATGCAGAAGCATGTGCTGAAATTTATCCTTCTGGAAACCATGCACAGAGATCTCTATCAGAAAGATATTGAAGAGGAATTCCAGATCAGGAAACCTACAGTGACAGGGATCCTGAAGCTGATGGAGAAGAACGGTTACATTTACAGAGAGAGTGCGAAACAGGATGCACGCCTGAAACAGATCATTCCCACAGAGAAAGCAGAGAAGATCCGTCCTGCAATCTTAAAGAGTATTGAAGAAGGCGAAGCCAAAATGCTACGGGGAATTCCGAAGGAGGATGTGGAACTGTGCAAACAGGTTCTCTGGCAGATGTATGAAAACCGGAAAAAATCCTGCGATAGCAGGAATGATTTTTAACAGAAATAACGAGACATAAGGAGGACATTGACAAAGATGAATAAGAAACTTTTACGTTCAGTCCGGGAATACAAGAAGCAGTCTGTACTGGCTCCGATCCTTGTAATCCTGGAAGTACTGATGGAAGTTCTGATTCCTCTGGAGATGGCGAAGATTATCGACGTAGGTATTGCAAACGGAGATATGAGCTATATCATCCAGCGTGGAGTCATCCTTGTTGCAATGGCAATGCTTTCCCTGTTCTTCGGCGTACAGGCCGGAAATATGGCGGCAGTTGCAGCAGCAGGATATGCGAAGAATTTACGACACGATATTTTTTATAAGGTGCAGGATTTTTCCTTTAAAAATATCGACCACTTTTCAACATCAGGTCTGGTCACACGACTGACCACTGATATCACAAATGTACAGCAGGCATACATGATGAGTATTCGCCTTCTTGCCAGGGCACCGTTTATGATCATCCTGTCATGGATTATGACACTGACGATCAACAAACCGATCGCAGTGCTTTTCCTGATAGTTGTTCCTGTCCTTGGCGGTACACTAATCTTTATTGCGAAAAAGGCACATCCGCATTTCATCAAGGTCTTTGATGAATATGACAACCTGAACAATTCCGTTCAGGAGAATGTAAATGCCTCACGTGTAGTTAAGGCTTTCGTAAGAGAGGACTATGAGATTGAGAAATTCCATGGAATTTCCAGATATGTTTATAATCTGTTTACTAAAGCAGAGAAAATCGTTGCATGGAACTCACCGGTTATGATGTTTGTCATGTATACTGTAATCATTATCATTGTTGCAATTGGCGGAAGAGGTATTGTTCTCGGTGGCATGGAAACCGGTGAGCTGACAAGTATCATTGTCTACGCACTTCAGATTCTCATGTCCCTGAACATGGTAACTTTCGTGTTTGTTATGATCATGATAGCAGAAGCATCCACAGACCGTATTGTAGAGGTTCTGGATGAAGTTCCTGAGATGCAGGATAAAGCTGATGCAGTAAAGAATGTGGCAGATGGTTCCATTGACTTTAATCATGTAGATTTCAGCTATGCAGGAGAGGGAGGAAATCTTTCCCTGAAGGATGTAAATCTTCATATTAAATCCGGTCAGACAGTAGGTATCATCGGCGGAACCGGAAGTGCAAAGTCTACCCTGGTGCAGCTGATCCCCAGACTCTATGATGTCACAAAGGGTAATGTCCAGGTGGGAGGCGTGGATGTACGCAACTACAATCTGGAAGTACTTCGTGACCAGGTTTCCATGGTACTTCAAAAAAATGTGCTGTTCTCAGGAAGCATCTATGACAATATTCGCTGGGGTGATGAACATGCCAGTGAGGAAGAAGTTCGGAGGGTCTGTAAGCTGGCCCAGGCAGATGGATTCGTCAGTGAGTTCCCGGATGGTTACGATACAATGATCGTTCAGGGCGGTAACAACGTATCCGGCGGTCAGAAGCAGCGTCTGTGTATTGCAAGGGCTCTTCTCAAGAAACCGAAGATCCTGATCCTGGATGACTCTACCAGTGCAGTAGATACAAGAACAGATGCCCTGATACGTAAGGCTTTCCGCGAGGAGATCCCGAACACAACAAAGATTATTATCGCACAGCGAGTTTCTTCTATTGAAGATGCAGATCAGATCATCGTACTGGATGACGGTAAGATCGCAGGTGTGGGTACTTCAGAAGAACTGCTGAAGACAAATGATATTTACAGAGAAGTATATGAATCACAGGTCAAAGGAGGCGGAGACGATGAATAAGAAGAAAAAATTAGATCAGAACACCATCCAAACTGCCAAAAGACTTCTGAAATATATGACAGGAACCCATAAGATACAGTTTATCATCGTATTTATCTGCATCTTTATCAGTTCCGCAGCAAGTATTGCAGTATCCCTGTCCCTGAAATTTCTGCTGGATGACTTTATCATCCCGCTGATCGGACAGACAGATCCGAACTTTGCAGAACTCTATAAGGCACTTGCAGTCCTTGGCTGTATTTTTGCACTTGGTGTGATTGCCACATTTATTTATACCCGAATGATGGTTTATATCGGTCAGGGTGTGCTTAAAAGTGTCCGTGATGATATGTTCGAGCATATGCAGACTCTTCCGATCCGCTATTTCGACCAGAATACAAACGGATCTGTCATGAGCCTCTATACCAACGATACAGATACCCTGCGACAGATGATCAGCCAGGCGATCCCGCAGGCGCTGATGGCGCTGTTTACGATCGTGGTTACCTTTATTTCCATGTTATTGTTAAGTCCGCTGCTTACAATTCTGGCAGTTGTGATTATTTTTATTATGCTGAAGGTTACCAGTAAGATTGGTTCCAACAGTGGCAAATATTTCATCCGTCAGCAGGTATCTCTGGCAGATGTGACCGGTTTCGTGGAAGAACGAATGAATGGTCAGCGTGTGGTAAAAGTTTTCAACCACGAAGATAAATCAAAAGAAGAATTCGACAAACTCAACGAAGCACTCTTCGAGAGTTCTGCAAACGCCAATAAATACGGAAACATGATGGGACCTGTGATCGGTAACATCGGTAACCTGCAGTTCGTACTGACAGCAGTACTTGGGGGACTTCTCTCTGTAACAGGTGTGGGCGGCATCACCCTCGGTGTTATGGCTTCCTATTTACAGTTCACCAAGAGCTTTACCCAGCCATTCATGCAGGTGGCACAGCAGTTTAATGCCATTGTTATGGCACTTGCAGGTGCAGAACGTATCTTCAGGCTCATTGACGAGAAGCCGGAAGAGGATGAAGGTTACGTAGAACTTGTTAATGCAAGAAAGGATGCCAACGGCAATATCACAGAATGCAAAGAGAGAACGGGCATGTGGGCATGGAAACATCCACATTCTGCAGATGGTTCCGTTACTTATACAGAACTGACAGGAGATGTCCGATTCGAAGATGTTACATTCGGATATAACCCGGACAAAGTTATTCTGAAAGACATCAGCCTCTTCGCCAAGCCGGGACAGAAACTTGCTTTCGTAGGTTCCACAGGTGCAGGAAAGACAACGATCACAAATCTGATCAACCGTTTCTATGATATTCAGGAAGGTAAAATCCGTTACGATGGAATCAACATTACCAAGATTAAGAAGGATGACCTGAGACGTTCTCTGGGAATCGTACTTCAGGATACTCACCTGTTTACAGGAACTATTAAAGAAAACATCCGCTACGGTAAACTGGATGCTACAGATGAGGAAGTATACGAGGCAGCAAGACTGGCTCATGCAGACCAGTTTATCAAAATGCTTCCAAAAGGATATGATACCATGTTAAGCGGAGACGGTGAGGAACTGTCCCAGGGACAGCGCCAGCTTCTCTCCATTGCAAGAGCAGCAGTAGCCAATCCGCCTGTACTGATCCTGGATGAAGCAACCTCAAGTATTGATACCCGTACAGAGAGTATTGTACAAAAAGGTATGGATAACCTGATGAAAGGCCGTACTGTATTTGTGATCGCCCATCGACTTTCAACCATCAGAAACAGCGATGCCATCATCGTACTGGATCATGGAAAGATCATTGAAAGAGGCGACCATGAAGACCTCATTAAGTTAAAAGGAACTTATTATCAGCTTTATACTGGTAAGCTGGAATTGTCATAAGGAACTATCAGAAAGACTGCAATTATTTCAGAACATGAATAATTGTGGTCTTTCTTTGCGGGCGTTGCGTTTTCTGCGTTATAATGCTATGATCGTACAGGTATGTGGATCACAGATGATGAAGTTCCGGTTTAAGAATAAAAAAGAAAAATTATGCAGCAGCAAGGGAGAGATATACGATGGTAAAGATAGATCTGATCACTGGTTTTCTTGGTTCAGGGAAGACGACGTTTATCAGGAAGTATGCGCAGTATCTGATGGATGCTGGTAATAATATTGGAATTCTGGAGAATGATTACGGGGCTGTGAATGTGGATATGATGTTGCTTCAGGATCTGATGGGAGAGAACTGTGAGCTGGAGATGATCTCAGGAGGGTGTGATAAGGACTGCCACAGGAGGAGATTTAAGACGAAACTGATTGCTATGGGTATGTGCGGTTATGATCGTGTGATCGTGGAGCCGTCTGGGATTTTTGATGTGGATGAGTTCTTTGATATTCTTCATGAGGAGCCGTTAAATCGTTGGTATCAGATTGGGAATGTGATTGCAATTGTGGATTCTAAGCTGGAGCGTGATCTGTCAGAGGAGGCGGATTTCATTCTGGCTTCTGAGGTGGCAGATGCCGGATGCATTGTGATGAGCAAGAGCCAGGACGCATCACCCGAGGACATCCAGGGTACGATTGAGCATGTGAATCAGGCATTGGAGAAGGTTCATTGCAGCAGGAGATTTCATTGTGAAATGAATGGTGTGGATACTGCTAATGTTATCCACAAGAATTGGGATGAGATGTCGAAAGAGGACTTTGACCGGATTGCATCCTGTGGATATGTGATGGCAAGCTACAGGAAACCGGAGTTTGAGGCAGAGGATGCCTTTACTTCTCTGTACTTTATGAATGTGAAGATGACTGAGAAGGAGCTTCGGGAAGCGGCTGAGAAGATTCTGTCTGATCCTGAATGTGGGCGTGTGTTCCGAATGAAGGGATTTATGAGAGTAGACAGTGACAGCGAAGACGGTTCTGGACTATCTGCATGGGCAGAGTGCGATAGACGGCAGTGGATTGAATTAAATGCTACGAAGAATGAAATTACAATCCGACCGCTTCATGTAGGACAGGAGGTCCTGATCGTGATTGGGGAAGAACTGCAGGAGGAGAAAATTAAATCCTATTTGAAAATCTGAGATTTAAATTTACAAAAAGGGCACTTGAAAAATCAGGTGCCCCATTGTATAATCTACTTAGAAGATGACCGGAAGCGTGTTCCGGTTGCCCTCGGTATAATTAATGAGTAAAGAAATTAAGCATCCAACTTTGGGCGGTGGGATGCTTATTTCTTTTTATGTTGATCTATGTAAGTCAATGCCGTAAAAATTACTAACAATAAAGTAAGGACTTCCATTGTGTTCATCGGGCATCACCCTCCTTTCGTGAAACTGGAGGGCAGGGGTCGAAACTTCGCATCCGGGTCTGTTCAATTATACTTGTTCAGTATAACGTGAAAAATAGAAGATATCAAGTACTTTACGTTCTATATTATTAAAAACAAAACAGGGTATGAAGTTCATCGTAATCTGATGAAACTTCATACCCTGTTCATTTATTTTTATGGAGTTTTGTAACCGTAAGGATTATTTGGTAAACAGATCAACCAGATCCTGGCCGTCTTCGTAGCCCTGGCTCTTCAGCTCGTTTACGAACCATTCGTCTACACCGTCTACAGCTTTCTTGAAGGAATCGATATCCATATCAGCTTTCTCTGTGAAGGTTACGCCGTTTTTGGATTCCCAGCGTTCTTTAATCTCATTGTCACTGGAACGGTTGATGTAACGTTCGTATTCAACTGCCTTCTGACCACATTCATCAACAACTGCCTGCTGTTCTGGTGTGAGGCCGTCGTAGATATCCTGATTGATGCAGAAGAACAGACAGTCATAAATTGCATCCCACATGGAGCAGTAAGGCTGAACCTCCTGAACGCTTGCTGCGTCGATAGCAGGAAGCGGATTTTCCTCACCTTCAACAGTGTTCTGCTGAAGTGCTGTGTAAGTCTCTGACCAGTTCATGTTGGTGGCATCAGCGCCCCATCTCTTGTAGCATTCCATCAGAAGGTTGGAACCTGCTACACGAACCTTCAGATTCTTCATATCATCTACAGATTTAATCTCACGTTTGCTGTTAGTCAGTTCACGGAAACCGTTTTCTGCGATACCCATGCAGTGGAGTCCGTACTCACCCAGGATTTCCTTCAGCTTCGCACCTGCTTCGCCGTCGAATTTCGCATCTGCATCATCGTAAGAATCATAGACAAATGGAAGAGAAACAACGTTGAAACGTGGATCAAATGCAGAGTAGATCAGGTTGGAGTGCATGGAGATCTGAACCGGGTCCCCATTCATCAGAGCCTGGATGCCTTCGGACTGGTTGCCGTTTGTAAGCTGGTCAGCTGCGTAAATGTTGACTTTAACTTTGCCGCCTGTAGCTTTTTCCATCAGTTCACCGAACTTACGTCCGCCGTCAGCCCAGGTACTTGTCTCAGTAGTGGAGCATGCAAAGTTCCAGGTTGTTTCCGGCCAGTCCAGATCACTGTAATCTTCCACTGTGTTGAAGGAATCCTTTGTGAAAAGGTCAACCAGATCCTGGGCATCGTCATAGCCCTGGCTCTTCAGTTCGTTTACAAACCAGTCATCGATACCGTCAACTGCTTCTTTGAAGGAGTCGATGTCCATATCTTCTTTTTCTGTGATTGTTACACCGTTCTGGCTTGCCCAGCGTTCTTTGATCTCGTCATCTCCGGAACGGTTGATGTAACGCTCATATTCAACTGCTTTCTGTCCTGCCTCGTCAACTACTTCCTGCTGTTGTGGTGTGAGACTGTTGTAGATGTTTTCGTTGATACAGAAGAACAGGCAGTCATAAATTGCATCCCACATAGAGCAGTAAGGCTGAACCTCCTGAACACTTGCAGCGTCGATAGCGGGAAGCGGATTCTCCTGACCTTCTACTGTGTTCTGCTGAAGTGCTGTGTAAGTTTCAGACCAGTTCATGTTTGTGGCATCAGCGCCCCATCTCTTGTAGCATTCCATCAGAAGGTTGGAGCCTGCTACACGAACCTTCAGGTTCTTCATATCGTCTACAGATTTAATCTCATGTTTGCTGTTTGTGATTTCGCGGAAACCGTTTTCTGCAATACCCATGCAGTGGAGTCCGTACTCACTGAGGATTTCTTTCAGCTTTGCACCTGCTTCGCCATCGAATTTCGCATCTGCATCGTCGTAAGAATCATAGACGAACGGAAGAGAAACAACGTTGAAACGTGGATCAAATGCAGAGTAGATCAGGTTGGAGTGCATGGAGATCTGAACCGGGTCCCCATTCATCAGAGCCTGAATACCTTCGGACTGGTTGCCGTTTGTAAGCTGGTCAGCAGCGTAAATGTTGACTTTGACTTTGCCGCCTGTGGCTTTTTCCATCAGTTCACCGAACTTACGTCCGCCATCAGCCCATGTACTTGTCTCAGTAGTGGAGCATGCGAAGTTCCAGGTCATTTCCGGCCAGTCAAGGTCGCTGTAATCTGCGATTGTGTCAAAGGAGTTATTGCCGTCTCCTGCCTCCTTGGAAGCTGTGTCAGAGGAAGCGGAGGACTGATCACCTGTGTAGGAGCCTTCTTTTGCAAGAGCTTTCGGAAGGAAAGTGGAGGTGATCGGGATGTATGTAACGATCAGAAGAACTGCAACGCAGGCTGCGATCATTGGCACAACTGCCCTTGAGATCTCCTGCAGAGTAACTTCCAGACCTTTTTTGATCTTGATGCTGATTGCTACGAAGAGGTTTACGCCTACAGGAGGAGTTACCTGTCCGATTGCAAGGTTTACAGTTGCCATAACACCGAATGCTACTATATCGTATCCAAGAGCCTTACATACAGGAAGCATGATCGGGATGAAGATGTACATAGCAGAGTTTGCATCGATGAAGCATCCTGCGATCAGGAAGATGATATTTACGATCAGCAGGAAGGTAAACTGATTGTGTGCGATGCTTCCAAGTAAATTGGAGGCTGCATCTGCAATACCGAATTTGGTACATACAAACGAGAACAGGGAGGCACTTGCTACGATGAGCATGATACCGCCGGTTGTCTTTGCTGAGTCTACCAGGATGTCAAACATATCGCGGATGGAAACTTCGCGGTAGATGACCATACCTACGAAGAGTCCGTATACAACGGATACGGCTGCTGCTTCTGTTGGTGTGAAGATACCGCCGTAGATACCGCCCAGAATGATGACCGGCATCAGGAATCCCCAGAAAGCATCTTTAAAAGCGTCCCAGCGTTCTTTGCCTGAGGCTTTTTCTCTGGATGGTTTGATGTTGTGTTTCTTTGCTTCCAGCATTACTACGATTACCAGTGCCACGCCCATAAGAAGACCTGGTACGATACCTGCCATGAACATATCTGCGATGGATGTGCCTGTGATGGAGGCATATACAACGAAGGCGATACTTGGCGGGATGACAATGGCGATGGAGCTTGAGGTTGCCATCAGTGCTGTGGAGAATGGTGCGGAGAAACCGCCCTGTTCTACCATTGCAGGGATCAGTACGGCGCCAAGAGCTGCAACAGTTGCAGGGCCGGAACCGGAGATGGCGCCGAAGAAGCAGGCTACGATAACACATACGATGGCGATACCGCCTTTTTTGTGTCCTACGCAGGTATCAACGAATTTGATCAGTCGTTTGGAGATACCGGCTTTTGCCATGATGTTTCCTGACAGTACGAAGAATGGGATTGCCAGGAGCAGGAATTTGCTGATTCCTGAGTACATGTTGGTTGCTACGATCGTCAGGGATGTACCGGAGTAGAGGATTGCGCATACGGAGGAAAGTCCGAGGCAGATTCCGATGGGTACACCCAGGATCAGGAATATGAAGAAGGAGATAAATAAGATTGCACTGATCATTTATTTGCCCTCCTTTTTGTCTGTTGTGATTGTGTTCATGTTACTTTTTGTGCTGTTGTCGGTATTTTTGGCGCTGTCGGTTTTGCAGCAGAAGTCCAGACAGAATTCAATGAAGTGAAGGATCATGCATGCTGCACCGATGGGTACGAAGGACCAGAAGATCCATTCAGGCCAGTTTAATACGAAGGTTCTTTTTCCATTCTGAAGCTGAGTGATTACCTTGTCCATTCCGTATTTGAAAAGGATGACGCTAAAGATGATGCTCAGGACTGTGATCAGAATTACGGATGGTTTCTTCAGTTTCTTTGGAAGACGGTCTGTGACCAGTGTCAGGCTGACCAGTTCTCCTTCGCGGCAGGCCAGTGCGGCTGCCAGCAGGGTGATGAGTACGAATACCGCTACTACAAGTTCTTCTGTGAAGGACCAGGAACGGTGGATGACTTTACGGGAAAATACGTTTCCCACAGTCAGCACCAGGATCAGCAGTGTGGAGATCACAAGGACGATCTTTTCTACTGCAGCCAGTGCGTTCATGATTTTTTTGTAGATTTTCATGCTCTCTACTCCTCTCAAAAAATTTGCTGCTGTTTTTCGGAATTTGGAGCAGATTCAAGGCAGATGGAATGTAATGGTTATAATATGTAATTAGTTACATTTTTCATCTGTGGTGAATTCTGTTGTCTGCGAAAAACAGAAGTAGTGTTTCGGTTTCAGATCGACAGCCTGGAAAAGAAAGTATGTCTCGTGTGTCAGGGCTTTTTTATGTTATAGGAATATTATGGAGTAATTTCCTATAACATAAAAAAAGTCCGCCCCACGCAGGGACGGACATATGATATTCCGTAACCACCCTGTTTCACCTTTGAAACAAGTACGATTCTGCAACGTACCGATATACGCGGCTCCTGTAACGGGGGGCGGCCGGGGAAGCTTACTGTGAATACGGCAATATCTGTGATGGCTGTATTCAAGGGTTCGGCTTTCCTTCTCGGGGATGATATTCGAAACAGGTCTGTCACTGCATTTCACCGGACTGCAGTTCTCTGAGGACAGGGGGGACTGTTTTTACTGGTTCCCTTCGTTGAATTTATGCGTTATAGGTTTAGCTGTTTAAAAAGCTAAAGCAATTTTAACGCTGTTTGTTTTGAAAGTCAAGAGGTTTTTGTAAGTATTTGGGGGAAGTTTGTTGGTGTGGGGCGTACACAGACAATAAGGGACGCGCGAAGCAGCATCTCTCTGCAGGTTCAGTTCCGGGGGCTAAGTAACTCTAAGGTGGGGGAAATCCGCTAAAAGCATGAAGAAAAATGCAAAACTCGCTCCGTCGCAGACTCCGCTCAGACAGGTTGCTATTTTTCTTCATAACGCGGATTTCCCCCACCTAAGAGTTACTAAGCCCCCTCCAGATTCACCTGCAGAGAGATGCTGCTTCACGCTGGCTATTGGCTGTGTAAGAGAAAATGGATGAGGTGGTGGGAGCGGAGGGGTCAAGTGAAAAGAATCAGTTGTTACTCTTGACAATTGAATGATTTTCTGCGTATATTGTAAAAAATAAAATATTAAATATTGGATAAGTAAAATTATGAAAATAAATGAGTAAAAGCTACAAAGATGAGCAGAAAGAGGTAAAGATCATGGATTTAAAGAATTATTCAACAGGGGTACAGCATATCGGGATTCCGACAAATGACATTGATAAAACTGTGGAGTTTTATCATAAGCTGGGATTTGAGACGGCGTTTGAGACTGTGAATGAGGAAGCGAATGAGAAGGTTGTTTTTCTGAAGCTGGGAACTTTGGTTGTGGAGACTTATGAGAATCATGCGGCGAAGATGGAGCATGGGGCGATTGATCATGTTGCGCTTGATGTGAGAGACATTGAGGAGATTTTCCAGTATATTAATGAAGCTGGTTTAAACTCCACACAGGATACCATTCATTTCCTGCCATTCTGGGAAAATGGTGTAAAATTCTTTACCATTGAGGGTCCGAATAAGGAGAAAGTGGAATTCAGTCAGTATCTGTAAAACAGAAAAAGTTACGGAATATACCTACATAATAAAATTCCGAACATAATAAAATGAAGCAGTAAAGCCGATACATTGACTGGAAACAGTGTGTCGGCTTTTTCACTGTTCGAAATAGACTGTAGCAGTAAAAACCGGGAAAAATAAAGGGGCATTAAAGGGAAAAGAGAGATGAAAAATTTAAAGAAGTGGTATATTAATCTGTCGATACAGAGAAAAATTCTGTATTGTACGTTAGGGGTAGCATTGGTTGTTCTGTTGGCTGCCAGTGTTTCGCAGTATATGTCTGCATCTTCAATTGTGACAGAACAGACAAGGAAGCAGTCTGCGGGAGTGGTGAACGAGTTGTCGGTGAATTTGGATCATTATTTTGATATGGTGAGGAATTCATTTGAGTATATTGCAAATAACAGTACGGTTCAGGAGGAATTGGAGTCTGATGAACCATATAAATCGGATGGCACAGAGCTGTATTCCTATTATTCAAGATCAGGGCAGATCAGAAGGCTGCTTTTGCAGGGATATACAAGTATTTATATGAAGGATATCCAGCTGTATGGTTATAACGGAGCAAATCATCTGCTGGCAAATAATCGTGAGATTCATGAAAAGACCGCTCAGATATCCTGTGAACTGGCGGAGCAGGCAAAAGGACGCTGTATTTATTATAATGCTTCTGAGGAAGGCCTGATGTATATGGCAAAGCAGATCAAAGATTCTCTGACTATGAAGCCAGTGGGAATATTGAGAGCATCTATTAAGCTGAGCTATCTGAAAAAAATGACGATCACAGCCAGAGATTCTTTGGCTGCACATATTTTTCTTCTGGACAATGACAAAAATGTTCTGATAGAGAGTGCAGAGAATGATGCGACAATCAGTGACAGAAGCTGGATAGAAAAAATATCAGGCAACACAGGAGAATTTCTGTTTACTGCAGATGGACAGGGTTATGACTGTGTATATCAGAGAAGTTCTGACACAGGACTTACAGTTGTAGGAATGATCCCTATGAGTTTCTTGCAGAAAACAGCCAGAGGATTACAGAAAACGACAATCATGCTTATTCTGGCAAGTTTGATGTTGTGTATTTTTCTTGCTAATATTCTGGCAAAGGGAATCGCTGGTCCGATCAAGCGTACAAGTAAAGCAATGCAGCAGTTTGCGGAGGGTGACTTTTCTGTCCGTCTTCCGGAAGGAAGAAGGGATGAGATTGGAACCATGAATTCTGTTTTCAACCAGACGATAGAGAAAATAGAGCAGCTGATAAAACAGGTTGTGGAGATGGAAACAGTTAACAAAGATATTGAATTCCAGGCTTTGCAGGCACAGATCAATCCGCATTTTCTTTATAATGTACTGGATACGATCAACTGGATGGCGCGAAAGAAGGGCGAGGATAATATTTGTCATATGGTTACTTCTATCAGCAGTCTGATGCGTGCAAGTATCAGTAATAAAAGAAGTATGGTTTATATTCGTGAGGAAATAAAATATGTACAGGATTATCTTTACATACAGGAAACCAGATATGGAGATAAATTTACATCTTATATTGAAGTGGATGAGAGATTAAATGAATTAGAGATTCCGAAGATGACTATTCAGACACTGGTGGAAAATGCGGTAGTTCATGGTGTGGAAAATGCGACATGGGACTGTTTCCTTTATGTTTCAGGAGAAATTACAGATGGAATGGCAGTATTTACAGTAAAGGATGATGGAGTTGGAATGTCACAGGAGCAGTTGGAGAAATTGATGGGGACAGAGGAAGAGCCAGATCATGAAGCAGAGCGGACACATACCCATCTGGGAGTATATGCGGTGAGAAAGAGACTGGATTATGTATATCAGAACAAAGCAAGGATGAGCATTATATCAGAACCGGGGAAGGGAACACAGGTAATACTGGAAATCCCGATGAACGGTAATGTCGGAGTTACCTACAGGAAATGTGATGAACCTGTTAATGAAAATAACAAAAAAAGGGGAGACGAGAGATAATGGAATTGCAGGTAATGATATTAGATGATGAATATATTATTCTGGATGGTTTATGTTCGTTTCCATGGAGCGATTATGGATACCGTATATCCGCAACTGCAAGGAACGGATTGGAAGGGCTGGAGAAACTGGAGCAGGCGAAACCGGATCTGATCCTTACAGATGTGAAGATGCCGGGAATGGATGGACTGGATTTTGCAGAAAAAGCACATGAGATTTATCCCAATGCGGTTATAGTGATACTGACAGGATATGACAGTTTTGCCTACGCTCAGAAAGCAATCAGCATTGGTGTGGAAGAATATCTTCTCAAACCGGTGGACTATGATGAGTTAAAGGCAATGGCTGCCCGGATTGCAGGGGAAATTCATGCAAGGAAGGAAAAACAGCAGGAAATCCGGGATCTGAAGAAATATTTCAACAGGTCAGTTCCGCAGCTGAGATCCAAATTTGCGGGAAATCTTCTGTATGGAAGAATCCAGGGAAAAGGAGTTGTAAAAGAGCAGGCAGAATCTCTGAATCTGACAATAGAGAAATATATTGTGTGTGTAGGGCGAAAAGTTGTTGGAGAAAATAAAATCCATACAGGAGATAAATGGATAGAGGAATTTGCATGCATCAATATTTTTGAGGAAATTTTTAATGATTTTGGAATTCATGTTTTGAGCGATTATAATACAGCAACTGCAGAATATAATTTTATTCTTTTGTTTGAAAAGGAAGAAGAAAACGCAGTATGTATGGAAAAAGCATTGCAGGCATGCAGTAAGATACAGGTAGAAGTAGAACGGTATCTGAAAGCACATATGAATTTTGGATTGAGCGATGTAGAAGTGGACGAATATCAGGCAAATGCACAGTACCGTAAGGCACAGACAGCATGCAGGCAATGTGTTTATCTGGGTACGAATATCATACTCAGATACGAAGATCTGCAATATAAAAAACAGACAGACTTTGTGATTACTTCCGGTGAAAAAACACATTTTATGATGACTTTGTTTCAGGACAGTTTTGAGAAAGCGGAGGATGAACTTCATCAGATATTTCGAAACGCACCGGAAGATGTATCTCCGGTGAAATTTGCAGCAATGGATTTACTTTTGGGATGTATGAAATTTCCATATATCTGTGCAGTTGACAGTGAAATTCATAATAAAAACTGGAATCTTTCTGTGCTTCAGGATGGAATAAAAAGAATCTGTCAGTGCGAGAACACAGAAGAGGTGTTGAATTGTCTGCTGAATCTGTTTGGAACGCTGATTAAACAGAATACAGAAGGAACTGATGAACGGAACCGGAAACTGGTTCAGAGTGTTCTTTCTTACATTGAGAAGAATTATTCAGGAGATTTATCTATGGATGATCTGACTGAGAAATTCCATGTAAGCAGAACCTATATCAGCCGCCTTCTTAAGAAATATGCCGGAAAGAGTTTTCTGGAATATCTGACAGATGTCCGGTTCCAACAGGTGGAGAAACTGATTGCAGATAATAAATATAAACAATATGAAATCGCAGAAATGGTAGGATACAAAGACTTTGGATATTACATAAAAGTATTCAAAAAGCGTTACGGTATTACACCCAATGAATTCAGGAAATATATATAAACAGCGAGGTTAACTGTATCAGGTAAGTCATTTAATCGAATCAGACAAGTAGCGAGGCGGATGATTTTATCTGCCTGACGATAGAACAGGAGATTTGTGCACAGTATAAAATTTGTGCACAAATCTCCTATTTTTACTTTTATTTCCAATTGTTTATAAAAGGCAAAAAGACTAAAATAAAATCATCAAGAACGAGGAAACACAAATTAAAAGGAGGAAACAAGTAAATGAGGAAAATGAAAAAAGTGTTATCACTTGCCATGACGGCAGCTATGACAGCCAGTCTTCTGACAGGCATGGGAGCAGTTACAGCTTCTGCGAAGAAATCGGACGATGGAAAAAGAACGAAGATTACTGCTTTATTAAAAGGTACAGAGTCTACAGAACAGTATAAGACATTTGATTATCTTCTTAAAAATTTCTGTGATGAAAAAGGTCTGGATTATGAAATTGAACTTGTAAACGATATGCAGGATTATTTTACAAAACTCCAGATGTATATTAACAGTGATACACTTCCGGATATTTTTGGATGCCCGAACGGAACACTTTCTAAAGCATGCAAAGATATTGATGCACTGGTTAATGTGGGAGATGAACTTGAAAGAAACGGATATGATGAGAAATTAAATGGTGCGATCAGAGATTTCCTTACAGATGCAGACGACGGAAATATGTATCTCTTCCCACAGGGATTGTACTGTGAGTATTTTATGTACAGAAAAGATATCTTTGAAAAAGCAGGAATCAAAGATGCTCCGACAACATGGGAAGAATTTGAAGAAGATTGCCAGAAAATTGCAGATCAGGGCGAGATTCCGGTTATTGTGGGAGGTTCTGATGCATGGCAGCTGATGAGATATCTTTCTTTCTCACCATGGAGAGTAACTGGTTCTGAATTTATTGAGGGTTATCAGGCTGGAACAGATTCTTTCAGTGACAATGAGTCTGCAAAATATGCAGTAAATCTTCTTTCTGATCTTGGAACAAAAGGTTATTTTGAACCAGGATTTGCAAGTGTAGATTTTACCTCTGCATGTAACTTATTCTTTGGTGGTTCCGGTGCAATCTTCTATACAGGCTCCGGACAGATCAGCCTTGCAGAAGAAATGTATGACAATGGTGAACTTGGATTCTTCCCTGTGCCGGATACAGAAGGAATGGACAATATGTCTACTAACGTACCAGTTCATGCAGGTTTTGCGGAAGGATTTAATAAGGCAACATATGATGATACAATGCAGGAATTCTTCGATTATATGTGCGAAAACTTTACAGATGCATGCTACAATCAGGCACAGGTTTTCTCACCGTTTAATGAAGAACTTCCGGAAGGACTGCCACAGCTTTACTATGATACACAGCCAATGTTTGAAGATGCAGAAACAGCATGGACTTCCTGGGATGATAAACTGGATTCAGATGTAATGACTAAAATTGTTGATGAACAGCAGCAGCTTGCTCAGGGAATCATAAAACCGGATGAATTTATTAAGACCTGTGATTCTCTGGTAAAGAAATAAAAAAATTTAAGCAGTAGTCTGGAGACTGGCAAAATTTTTGTCAGTCTCTTTGAAAGAAAAGACATAAAACAATTTGATTTTCGGAAAGGAGGGAGCCTCGTGCAGAAAGCATTTGGAAAAAAATCAGTAATTTTCTTATTTATTTTTCCGGCATTTCTTATCTATACGGCATTTGTAATCGTGTCCATTGTATGGGCCGGATATTACAGCTTCTTTGACTGGAGCGGTGTTGGTGAAAAGGTATTTGTAGGCTTCAAAAATTACATTGAACTTCTTACACAGGATGATGTTTTCAGATCTACTGTATGGCATACACTGATTTATACAGTGATCAATGTTGCAATTCAGGTATTTGGAGGTTTATTATTTGCGATTCTCCTCAGTCGTATTAAAAAAGGAAGAGTTGCTTTACAGACTCTGTATTATATTCCGGTAGTTATCTCTTCTGTAGCGATTTGCCAGATTTTTACAAAGTTATTATCAGTAACTCCAACCGGTATTGTGAATCAGGTATTATCATTCATCGATCCATCTCTGAAACTGATGGAGTGGATTTCCAATCCTCAGATTTCACTGTATGTAACAGCTTTTGTAGAAGCATATAAATACCTGGGACTGTATATGGTTATCTTTTATGCAGCACTGATCGGTGTTCCGGATGAACTGGGAGAAGCAGCACTGATCGATGGAGCATCAACATGGCAGGAATATCTTTATGTAAGAATTCCTTATATTAAACCGGTTATCATTGCAAACTGTCTGCTGGTACTGAATGGTTCTCTGAGATCTTTCGAGTTCTCTTATCTGTTAACACATGGAGGACCGGGAAATGCTTCTGAACTGATGACAACTTATATGTATAAACAGGCGTTCAGCAGTATGAAATATGGTTACGGAAGTTCTGTAGCGATCATGATCGTAATCATCTGTATGGTAGTTGGAATGTTATTCCGTAAATTCACAGGAGGAGGGGATGACGAATGAAAAAGAAAAAACCAACCATTCCGAGCATCATTAAATGGGTTATAGCATTAATCCTTGTTGTGATGCAGGTTTATCCTTTCTTCTATGTATTTACTTCAAGCTTTAAGTCACTGGATGATTTCAGACAGTTACCGGCATATGCACTCCCGTCAAAATGGGTGCTGACAAACTTTATCAATGTTTTTACAAAAAGCCATATGCTGACTTATTTTAAAAACAGTATCATTGTTTTGATCGGTGTATTGATTCCTCTGCTTTTATTTGCATTGATGGCTGGATTTGCATTAAGCAAAATCAAATTCAAAGGCAGAAAATTTGTCCTTAATTATTTCCTTCTTGGATTGATGCTTCCTATGCAGGTTGCACTGATTCCATTGTTTACTATTTTTAATAAGATGGGACTGATCAATACATACCCGGCAATTATTTTGCCACAGATTGCTTTTTCACTGTCTTATTCCATTCAGCTGTTTTATTCATTCAGCAAATTCTTCCCTGAAGAAATGCTGGAAGCAGCGATCATTGATGGATGTTCACCGATAGGATGTTTCTTTAAGATGGTGGTTCCGATGTCACTGAACTCTATTATCACAGTAGCAACCATGCAGGCAGTATTCTGCTGGAATGAGTATATTAATGCTTATACATTTACCAGATCTACAGATATGAAAACCATTACACTTGGTTTAAATGACTTCGTAGGAAGCATGGGACTGACAGACTGGGGTGGTACATTTGCAGCCATCACTGTAACAGTACTTCCGGTATTTATTTTCTACTTCTTCAGCAGCAAGAAGATGCTGGCAGGTATGACAGCAGGTGCAGTAAAAGGTTGATAATATGCAAGAATTACCTGATAACAGTAGTTTGATTTATGAGTAAATAACAGGCTTGCCGGAAAAGTACAAGCAGGCCTGTAAAGTGAAATAAAGTATAAAAAAGGAGATTAAGACTATGCAGAAATTATACTATCAGTTCCCGGGAACATGGTTTGGCGATTGCATGCCATTTGGACATGGAGATAAATTCTATTTATATCATCAGAGAGATACCAGAAAACCGGGACCATTTGGAGAACCATTTGGCTGGGATCTGGCAACAACTTCTGATTTTGTACATTACGAAGATAAAGGCGTGGCAATTCCGAGAGGAACAGATGAAGAGCAGGATCAGTTTATCTTTGCAGGAAGTGTTTTCGAGGCAGAAGGACAGTATCATATTTTCTATACAGGTTATAACCGTGATTATCCGGCACTTGGAAAACCATCTCAGGTTCTGATGCATGCATACAGCGATGATCTTGTAACATGGCACAAAACTCAGGATGCACTTACCTTCACTCCACAGGAAGGCTATGACCCGGATGACTGGAGAGATCCATGGGTGATCCGCGACGAGGAAAATGATCAGTATCTGCTGATCCTTGGCGCAAGATTACAGGGACCAAAGACAAGACAGACAGGAAGAACTGTTAAATTCACATCCAAAGACCTGAAAAACTGGAAATTTGAAGGAGATTTCTGGGCACCGGATCTCTATACTATGCATGAGATGCCAGACTTATTTAAGATTGGTGACTGGTGGTATCACATTGTGACAGAATACAGTGACAGAAGCAAAATGGTATACCGTATGAGCAAGAGTCTGGAAGGTCCATGGATTGCACCGAAAGATGATGCATTTGACGGCAGAGCTTATTATGCAGGACGTACTTTTGAACTGAACGGACAGAGAATCCTCTTTGGCTGGGTTGCTACCAAGGATCAGGATGATGATGACAATAACTTCATCTGGGCAGGAACATTTATGGCACATGAGGTTTATCAGAGAGAAGACGGAACTCTTGGTGTAAGAATTCCGGAAACTGTATGGAATGCATTTGATAAAGAAGAAAAGACAGAAGATTTTGTAATTGATACTCCAACTAAGAGTACAGAAAAAGTAGTTGCAAAAGACACAGGAGATATCTTCAAATTCGAAGCAGATGTGGAATTCACAGAAGGAACCAGAACTTTCGGTGTGAGATTCTATGAAGATGAGGATAAAGCTGAGTCTTACCAGTTCGTATTTAATGTAACAGAAGACAGATATGTATTTGAGAAAAAACCAAACTGGCCATGGCCTGCAAACCAGAATATCGGACTGGAGAGACCGCTGGAGCTGGTACCTGGTAAGAAATATAATATCAAAATGATCGTAGATGATACAATTGCTACAATCTATGTAGACGGTGTTGCATTAAATGCAAGAGCATATAAACGTCCGGGAGAAAGCCTGTCACTCTTTGCTTCTGAAGGAAGCCTGAAAGTAACTAACTGCAAGGTTACAACCGGATTAAAGAAATAGAGACAGACAGCAATTTAATCGATAAACCGCGGAGCAGTGATTCGGTGTAGAGTAACGTGATGAAGAAATTGCTGTAAATAAAAAAGTTGCTGTGCGTTTCAGTTATAGAAATGCACAGCAGCTTTTTTGCGTTAAGTCGATTGGAAACAACAGCTTTAGGGGTTGCTTAATCTTCTAATTTAATCTTCTCCTTAAGAACCACACATCCTGCCATATCACCGATAACATTGACGCAGGTTGCGCCCATATCGCAGAGTGTATTGATACTGATATAAACACCCATAACTCCTGCCGGTAATCCTGCCATGGTTGCCAGGGCTGCGAAGGATGCGATGGCACCGCCAGGGATTCCCGGGGTTCCTACTGACAGGAGTACGTTTGCCAGAAGGATTATGATCATCATGGAAATGCTTACGTTAATTCCGCATGCATTGGCGAAGAACATGATCATGAATGACATCAGGATGGATACGGCATCCATGTTTACAGTAGCACCAAGAGGAATGGCAATACTTGTGATCTTGTTGGATACGCCCATTTCGTCTTCCATACGCTGTTTACTGATCGGAATGGTCGCTGAACTGGAACAGGTTCCGAATGCGTTCAGAGCTGCAGGAAGCATTGCTTTGAAGAATTTCACAGGGCTTTCTTTGCCGATGAATTTCACGGAGCCACCGTAAATGACCAGGGCAAATCCGAAGAATGCCACATACAGGATGATCAGCTGAGTTGCCAGTGAAATGATGGTTTCTGTACCGTTGGCTTCTACAACAGGAACGATAGTACAGAATACACCGATAGGTGTGAAGTACATAACTGTGCTGATGACTTTCAGACAGACTTCGTTACAGGAATCGATGACTTTCAGAAGTGCAGTACCCTTTTCGCCGATAGCGATAAGTGTGAAGCCTACGATGACTGCGAATACAAGTACCTGAAGCATATTTCCGTTTGTGAAAGCTGCAACCGGATTGGATGGGATCAAGTTTTTGACGGTGTCCAGAATGCTGGTCATCTCAGTTGCCTGGATGTCGGAAGTTGCCATCTCGAATTTAACACCCTCACCGAGATGGATCAGCCGCGGGATGATCAGTCCTGCCAGGCTGGCAAGTGCTGTGGTGCACAGGAAAAAGATCATGGCACCGGCTGTGATCTTGCCGGTTGTGCGGGCATTACCGATGCTGGAGATACCCATGATAATGGAACAGAAGACCAGTGGAAAGATCATCATGTTCAGGGCATTCATGTAAATGCTTCCGATAAGGCTTGTGATGGCAAGTACCGGTTCGAAACGGTTTGCCAGAAACAGTCCGGTAATGATACCAAGGATCAGACCGGTAAAGATTGCTGCGGTAATATGTTTTTTATACCACGAATAGAATTTTTTCATTTGTTCCCTCCTCTTTATTGTTATTTCCTGATACCCGAAGGACTATATTGGCAGACGGATTGAGTGATGCGCAAATCTGGTAAAATTTCTGCGGCCTATAACTGTGATAAGATACCGGGTTCAGGAAAAATAGCACGACACTACTTTATCACAATAATGTGTGAATTACAATATTTCCCGCTGGTTTCTTATTTGAGTGGGAGTGTTTCCGAAGTGCTCAAGGAACATCCTGCGAAATAGTTTGTAATTGATAAAGCCATGCCGCTCCAAATTGTAACACAGAAAAACAGGCATCGATGATACAGATATCGAAGCCTGTTTTTCTGCGTTGCCGGAAATTATTTTGTAATATTCCTGTGACATAAAAAGTCCTATGCAGGCTATTATGATTGTCAGGTGCAGGTGAAGAGGGTATAATAGTTGTAATTATTTAACCAAATCAAGGAAGAACCTGCTTCAATTGTAAAGAGCAATAAGTAGTAGGTGGGGACTTACTTGTATCAGAAGGAGGGTTTATATGAAACCAACTATTTTATTAATAAATTTTCAGGATCAGCAGAAGCTTCGTAAGTTAAAGATGGCATTACTGCCTTTTAAGATTCGTTTAAAAACTGTAGAAACTCAGGACTATAGTCAGCCAATCGGATATCTGGCAGGAGTGAAAGAGGTTTCTCAGGTACAGATTCCATCAGCGCTGATCCCTCAGGAGCAGATGGAGAAGGAAATGCTGATTCTTGCAGGAATCACCGGGAATCTGTTTGACCAGGTGCTCTATACTTTGCGGAAAGCAGGTACACCTGTGGATTACAAGGCAGTTCTGACGGAGCATAATCAGAACTGGAACTGTATGCAGCTTTATAAAGAACTGGAGAAAGAACATAATATGTATCACCCGTCTTAAATAATAGAAATAGTTGGAGGTTTTGGCTATGAAGGTTGTAGTTGCAGTTGATTCATTTAAGGGAAGCATGACTTCCATGGAAGCAGGAATGGCTGTCAAAGCAGGTATTCTTGCAGCAAAAAAGGACGCAGAAGTGATCGTAAAACCTCTGGCTGACGGTGGAGAGGGAACTACGGATGCGCTGATCAAAGGTCTGAAGGGAGAACGTGTGGATGTGACAGTTACAGGTCCTTATCATGAGCCGGTTCAGGCATATTATGGATATCTCAGGGAAAGTAATACCGCAGTCATGGAAATGGCAACAGCAGCAGGTATCACACTTTCAGATAAGAAGGAGCCTATGACCGCTACCACCTATGGAGTGGGAGAACTGATCCTTCATGCAATCGGCAGAGGTATCCGCAACTTCATTATCGGTATTGGCGGAAGTGCCACTAATGACGGCGGAGTGGGTATGCTGAAAGCACTTGGCTACAGATTTCTGGATGAAAAGGGAGAGGATGCCGGAGAAGGCGGACAGGCACTTGCAAAGATTGTATCTGTAGAAATTTCAGACAAAAAGCAACTTCTTTCCCAGTGTAATTTCAGGATTGCCTGTGATGTGACCAATCCTCTCTGCGGTTCTCAGGGAGCTACATATATCTATGGACCGCAGAAGGGAGTTACCCCCGATATCCTTCCGGTTCTGGATGCAGGCATGAAAAACTATGCAGAGGTTACTGCCAAAGTGACCGACAAAGACAACCAGAATGCGGCAGGTGCAGGTGCGGCAGGCGGACTTGGATTTGCATTTCTGAATTATCTGGATGGCGAGCTGACGCCCGGAATACAGCTTATTCTGGATGCTGTTCATGTGGAAGAGGAAATGAAGGATGCAGATGTGGTTGTAACAGGTGAAGGTTGTCTGGATTATCAGACTGCCATGGGGAAAGCTCCGGTCGGTGTTGCAAAGCTTGGTAAGAAATATGGCGCAAAAACCATTGCATTTGCAGGAAGCGTTACGAAAGAGGCAGTTGCCTGCAATGAAGCAGGAATAGATGCTTTCTTTCCAATTGTACGCGGAATTTCCACACTGGAAGAAGCAATGGATCCGGACACTGCAAAAGCAAATATGGCTGCAACTGCAGAGCAGGTATTCAGACTGTTGTAATTATTTTTTATAAAAAATCTTCTGAAGCAGATAGGAAATCGATTTGATATGTCTGCACAGGAGATTTTTGTTTGCAGAAATTGCAATGTTGAGAAACTTCAGATGATATAGTAAAATTATTACAGCCAGAGAAAATACTTTGAAAAAAGTTGATTAAAAGATCTAAGGATATGTAAGGGAGAGACAACATGACACTAACACAGATGAATTATATCATCACAATTTCCGAAACTGGTTCATTAAATAAAGCTGCGGAGGCGTTGTATATTTCCCAGCCTTCTCTGACCAATGCAGTGAAGGAACTGGAGAAGGAGCTTGGAATCATTATATTCAACCGTAGCGGCCGTGGTGTGACACTGACCAATGACGGGACAGAATTTCTGATGTATGCCCGTCAGATATACGGACAGTATGAAAGTGTGGTTGAGAAATACAGTGAGGGTGGTTCCTATAAGAAGAAATTTGGCGTTTCCACCCAACATTATTCTTTTGCAGTGAAAGCATTCGTGGATATGGTGCAGAAGTTTGATGTGTCGGAATATGAATTTGCCATCAGGGAGACAAAGACTGCAGATGTGATCAGTGACGTCAGCGCCATGAAAAGCGAGGTGGGAGTACTTTATCTCAGTGATTTCAACAGAAAGGCACTGCTAAAGCTTCTCCACTCTGCGAATCTGGAGTTTCATCATTTGATTGACTGTCAGGCATATGTATATTTGTGGAAAAATCATCCACTGGCAAATGAGAAATCTATCAGCTACAGCCAGCTGGCAAAATATCCCTGTCTGTCCTTTGAACAGGGAGACAAGAGCAGTTTTTATCTGTCAGAGGAAATTCTGTCTACCAATGAATATTCCAGAACAGTCAAGGCTTCGGATCGGGCGACTATGCTGAATCTGATGGTAGGACTCAATGGCTATACCCTGTGTTCAGGGATTATCTGTGAGGAGCTTAATGGCAGTGATTATCTGGCAATTCCCTTCGAAGGGGATGAGCAGAACCAGAACAGCGACATGGAGATTGGCTATATTACCAGAAAGAATTCAATCCTCAGTAAGGTGGGGAATCTGTATGTCTCTTCACTGAAGAAATATCTGGAGCAGAATACTTCTTTTTCATAAGGAGAAAACAATGAGTCAGAAAAAAGTACAGATAAAAAAGACTCTTGGTCAGCAAACCGAGGATCAGCTAATGAAGTACATCTTAGATAATCAAATTGCAATTGGTGAGAAAATCCCAAATGAATTTGAGCTTGCTGGGATATTTGATGTAGGAAGAAGTACAATTCGTGAGGCTGTGAAGGGGCTGGTAAGCCGTGGGATTCTGGAAGTGCGGCGTGGAGACGGAACTTATGTGATCAGTACAGTTTATATGGAGAATGATGTTCTGGGATTTGGGCAGATAAAAGACAGATATCAGCTGGCATTAGATCTTTTTGATGTCCGTCTGATGATTGAACCGGAGATTGTCACATGGGCATGTAGAAAGGCAACGAAGGAACAGATTGCAAAACTTCGTGAATTATGTAATGAAGTTGAGATGCTATACAAGCAAGGGCATAATCATATCCAGAAAGATATAGAATTCCATAGTTATCTGGCAAAACTCAGTGGAAATATGGTAGTAGAGCGTCTGATCCCTGTAATCAATACATCAGTTGTGATATTTGCCAATATCACATACAGAAGTCTGATGCAGGAAACTCTGGAAACACACAGGGCAATTGTTAACTCTATTGAACATAAAGATCCTGTAGGGGCAAAATGTGCCATGAATATGCACCTGACCTATAACCGGCAGGTAATCATGGAACTTCTGGAAAAAAAGAAAAAAGTAAGAAAAAATCATGAACCAGATGATATATAAGTACATCTGCTATTAATCAATCAAACAAGAATAATAATGTAAATACATCAGACGTATTGAATGTTATAAAAACGTTTTTTAATGAAAGATAGTAAAAATATACAAAAAACAGGCGGTGAACAAGGAAAAATCACCGCCTGTTTTTGTCGTTTTGCAGAAAAAAATATATATACATCATATGTATTGAAAGCTGAAAATCCAATTGTTATAGTGTAGCCATGATCAAGCAAGGCGCCGGATATATAACATATAATAACTGTCTTTGGTAATAGAAGTTTTTAGCGGGAGTTTCTTAGCAGGAGGAAAAATCATGAATTTAAAAAGTCAGGAAATGCGTAAATTAGCGCCGGAATTAGACCCATTAAGAATCGGAACAGGATGGAAAAAGGAAGATCTTGGGAAACCGCAGATTATGGTTGAAAGCACTTATGGTGACAGTCATCCGGGAAGCGGACATTTAAATATATTGGTAGAAGAAGTCAGAAAAGGTGTTGCAGAAGCCGGAGGCTTTGGAGCGCGTTACTTCTGTACTGATATCTGCGACGGGGAAAGTCAGGGAACAGATGGAATTAATTACAGTCTGGCAAGCCGGGAAATGATTGCAAATATGATAGAGATTCATGCCAATGCGACTCCATTTGATGCAGGTGTCTATCTTTCCAGCTGTGATAAAGGAATGCCGGGAAATCTGATTGGGCTGGCAAGAGTCAATATTCCAGCCGTTGTTGTTCCTGGTGGAACAATGAATGCCGGACCAGAGATGCTTACTCTTGAACAGCTTGGCATGTACAGCGCGAAATATGAGAGAGGCGAAATTGATGAGGCAAAGCTGGACTGGGCTAAATGTAATGCATGTCCAAGCTGTGGAGCATGCTCTTTTATCGGAACTGCATCAACCATGCAGATTATGGCAGAAGCGTTAGGACTTGCACTTCCGGGAAGCGCATTAATGCCGGCAGCCAGCCCGGATCTTCTGGCATATGCAAGAGAGGCCGGAAGACAGGCGGTGAAATTGGCGCAGACAGAGAATATGCGTCCAAGTGATATTGTGACAATGAAAAGTTTTGAAAATGCAATTCTGGTTCACGCAGCAATTTCAGGAAGTACAAACTGTCTTCTCCATATTCCGGCAATCGCACATGAGTTTGGAATGGAAATTACAGGAGATACTTTTGACCGCCTTCACAGAAATGCAAGATATCTGTTAGATGTTCGTCCAGCTGGAAGATGGCCCGCAGAATGCTTCTATTATGCAGGAGGAGTTCCGGCCATCATGGAAGAAATTAAAGAACATCTGCATCTTGATGTAATGACGGTAACAGGAAAGACTCTTGGTGAAAATCTTGATGATCTGAAAAAGAACGGATTTTATAAGAAATGTGATAAATGGCTGCAGGAATTTAATCAGAGATATGGTATTAAAATTTCAAAAGAAGATATTATCCGTCCATATGACAAAGCCATTGGAACAGATGGAAGTATTGCAGTATTAAGAGGTAATCTTGCGCCTGAAGGTGCTGTTATCAAACATACGGCGTGTCCGAAAGAAATGTTCAAGTCGGTTCTTCGTGCGAGACCATTTGACAGTGAGGAAGAATGTCTGGATGCGGTTCTTAAACATAAAGTTCAGAAAGGTGATGCTGTCTTTATCCGTTATGAAGGACCAAAAGGAAGCGGAATGCCGGAAATGTTTTATACATCTGAGGCAATCAGCAGTGATAAAGAATTAGGAAAAAGTATCGCTCTGATCACAGATGGAAGATTCTCAGGAGCTTCAACAGGTCCGGTGATCGGACATTGCAGCCCTGAGGCAGTAGATGGCGGTCCTATCGCTCTGGTAGAAGAAGGCGATCTGATTGAAATTGATGTAATGGAGCGAAAACTGAATATCATTGGAATTGCCGGAGAGCGCAAAACAG
Source organism: Blautia sp. DFI.1.216 (assembly GCF_020594215.1). Lineage (NCBI taxonomy): Bacteria > Bacillati > Bacillota > Clostridia > Lachnospirales > Lachnospiraceae > Blautia > Blautia sp. DFI.1.216. The sequence goes on along the minus strand of NZ_JAJDML010000017.1, from coordinate 27,722 downwards.
CAGAAGAGATTGATGAGATACTAAAAGAAAGACGCAAAAACTGGAGACCAAGAGAGCCGAAATATAGAAAAGGGGTTTTGAGATTATTCAGCCAGCATGCGGCAAGTCCGATGAAGGGTGCATATCTGGAATATTGATCAAATGGGATATGAGAAAAGGAATTGATTATGTATCAGGAAGAAAATAGAAAACAAAAATTTATAACAATGGGTGAAATTATGCTGCGTCTGACTCCTCCTGACTGTGAAAAAATCCGGACGGCAGATTGTTTTGAAGCGAGATATGGAGGAAGTGAGGCGAATGTGGCATTGTCTCTGGCAAATCTTGGGATAGACAGCTCATACTTTACGGTTGTACCGGATAATAGCCTTGGAAAAAGTGCGATAAGAATGATGAAAAGTAATGATGTTGACTGTACACCTGTAATTTTCAGTACATCTGAAGAAACTCCGACACATAGATTAGGAACATATTATCTGGAGACTGGATATGGGATTCGTCCAAGTAAGGTCATTTATGACAGAAAACACAGTGCTTTTGATGAGTATGATTTTACTAAGGTCGATCTGGAAAAATTACTGGATGGCTATACCTGGCTGCATTTAAGTGGGATTACCCCTGCTTTGGGAGAGCGTTGCAGAAAAATGATCATGGACTGTCTGAAAATTGCAAAAAAGAATGGAATCACCGTCAGCTTTGATGGGAATTTCAGAAGTACATTATGGAGCTGGGAAGAGGCAAGAGAATTCTGTACAGCGTGTCTTCCGTATGTCGATGTTTTGATGGGAATAGAACCATATCACTTATGGAAAGACGAAAATAATTACAGTGCAGGAGACGTGAAGGATGATATCCCATTTCAGCCAGATTTAGAACAGCAAGAGGTAGTCTTCAATGCATTTGTTAAAAGATATCCGAATCTGAAATGTATTGCCAGACATGTACGATATTCTCCAAGCTGTAGTGAAAACAGTCTGAAAGCATACCTGTGGTATGAGGGAAAGACTTATGAGAGCAGAAAACTGACATTTAATATTCTGGATCGTGTTGGCGGTGGTGATGCGTTTGTAAGTGGAATTATTTACGCACTTATGCAGAAATTTACTCCGGAAGATACCGTAAATTTCGGAGTGGCCAGCAGTGCGATCAAGCATACACTTCATGGAGATGGAAACATTACCGATGATGTTTCACTGATCCGTCATGTGATGCAGATGAATTTTGATATTAAAAGATAAAGGGGCAGAGATTATGAAAACAATAGAAGAACAGTTTCAGAAATTAGGAGTAGTGCCGGTTGTTGTTCTGGAAGATAAAAAAGATGCGATTCCTTTAGCAAAGGCTCTGTCTGAGGGCGGACTTCCATGTGCGGAAGTAACATTCCGTACAGAGGCAGCGGCAGAAAGTATTCGTCTGATGTCAGAAACATATCCGGATATGCTGGTAGGAGCGGGAACTGTACTGACTACAGAGCAGGTAGATCTTGCAGTGAAATCTGGTGCAAAATTTATTGTAAGTCCAGGGTTTGACCCGGAAATTGTGGATTATTGCCTGAAAAAAAACATTCCGGTATTTCCTGGGTGTATTTCCCCTTCAGAAGTTGCCCAGGCTGTAAAAAGAGGATTGAAAGTGGTTAAATTTTTCCCGGCAGAGCAGGCTGGTGGAATTGCTATGATAAAGGCAATGGCAGCACCATACCAGAACCTTAAATTTATGCCGACAGGAGGAATAAATGCCGGAAATTTGAAAGACTATTTATCCTGTGATAAGATTCTGTGCTGTGGTGGAAGCTGGATGGTAAAGGGAGATATGATCAGAAACGGTGAATTTGATCAGATTCAGGTTATGGTAAAAGAAGCAAAGGAATTAGCGGATGAGATTCGCTTTAAATAAAATATATTAAAAATATTGGAGCCTTAGCTTTGGCTCTGATGTTATAAAATGTCGAAATAAGGAAAAACTCTCGTTTATGGAATATATGATATGCGAGAGTTTTTTGTTTGGCTGTTGAGAACAGTTATGAGTGAACAATAATCTTGTTTACTTTAACTGAATCAGCTACGAAGTAGGTATTAAGTGACTTTTATATTCTTCTGTTATAGAATAAAAGTAATGATGTTAGGGTCAAAAGGCATTTTGCCCCTAACTTGATATCTACGAATTGCTCCGCTGCAAAGCAGCTCCCGCAATTCTCAAAGTAATTATTGAGGTAAAAGGATATCTTATTATAGATATACAAGCAGGAGGAAATCAAAATGGGGTTACAATGCAATGATGAGATGCAGGAAGATGTAATGTCGGAAACAGATATTATAGAAGCAAAGGAACAAGTATCCAGTGTCATTTTTGAGCATCAGGAGCAGGAAATTCCTCATAATCCTTATGATCAGGAATTGCGCGAAATGGATAGTATTCGACGTGGTGATGTGGAAATGCTTAAACACAGTATGTCGGAAACCTATCGCGGGGAAATTGGGCAGCTGGCCAGAAATCCAGTCCGGCAGGCGAAGAATGTTGCTATCTGTGTTATCACCCTTGCTTCCCGTGCTGCTATCGATGGTGGAATGGTTCCGGAAGAGGCATTTTCTATGGTGGATGGATATATTTTAAAGATTGAGGACATGAATAATGCAGTAAAGATTAATTCCATGATGCGTCAGGCAGAATATGAGTTTGCAGAGCGTGTGGCAGAAATTCATAAGAACCAGCACAAAAATGAGCTGGTCGAACGGACAAAGAATTATATTTATCAGAATCTTCACAGTGAAATCGTAATAGGAGAAATCGGGCAGAAAATAGGAGTAAATACCAGCTACCTATCGGATCTTTTTCATAAGATTGAAGGGATTACCATACAGCAATATATCCGTAAAGAAAAAATACGTCTTGCCGAAAATATGCTTCGTTATTCTGATTATGAAGTAAAAGAGATTGCAAATTATCTTTCTTTCTGCTCACAGAGTTATTTCGGGAATATTTTCCGTCAGCAGACAGGAATGACACCTGCCAGATACAGAAAGAAATATGGAAAATGGAAAGAACAAAAATAAATGATATTCACCTAAAATAAATGATAGAATAATCCGCACGGATTGGTTAATATAAGGTTCATAAGAGATAGCATTGTAAGTAATGAAATAGATAAATCATTACTGGATATAAAAAATATCCGTAAATATATTATAGCAGTGATGAATTTATAAGAGTTTTTTAGAAATCAACAGTTAACCAAATATTAACAGGAGGATATGATTATAATGAAGGAACTTCTTTTCGGAGCGGCATATTATGATGAATATATGCCATATGACCGTCTGCAGCAGGATGTTGCAATGATGAAAAAAGCAGGAATCAATACAGTAAGGATTGCAGAGTCTACATGGAGTACCTGTGAGCCGCAGGAGGGTGTGTTTGACTTTTCTCATGTAGAACGTGTAATGGACGCAATGGAAGAGGCAGGAATCAATGTCATCATTGGAACTCCTACTTATGCGATTCCTACATGGATGGTGAAGTCTCATCCGGATGTAATGGCAGAGACTGTAAATGGCAGAGGTATTTACGGAGCCCGTCAGATCATGGACATTACTCATCCGGTGTATCGTTTCTATGCAGAGCGTGTGATCCGTAAATTAATGGAGTGTACCGCATACAGAAAATGCGTTATTGGTTTTCAGGTAGACAATGAAACCAAATACTACGGAACAGCCGGAAAGAATGTGCAGGAGAAATTTGTGAAATATCTCCGCAGGAAATTTAATAATGATCTGGATGCCATGAATCATGAATTTGGTCTGGATTACTGGAGCAACCGCATCAATGCGTGGGAAGATTTCCCTGATGTGAGAGGAACGATCAATGGAAGCCTCGGAGCTGAATTTGAGAAGTTCCAGAGAACGCTGGTGGACGAATTCTTAAGCTGGCAGGCAGATATCGTAAATGAATACCGCAGAGAAGATCAGTTTATCACTCATAATTTTGACTTTGAATGGCGGGGATATTCCTATGGAGTACAGCCTGATGTAAACCATTACCATGCAGCGAAGGCACTGACGATTGCAGGCACAGATATTTATCATCCGACACAGGATGATCTGACAGGGGCAGAGATTGCATTTGGCGGTGATATGACACGTTCTTTAAAGAGAGATAACTATCTTGTTCTGGAAACAGAAGCTCAGGGTTATCCGGGATGGACTCCGTATAAGGGACAGCTCAGACTTCAGGGTTATAGTCACCTTGCAAGTGGTTCTAACAGCGTAATGTACTGGCATTGGCATTCTATTCATAATTCTTTTGAGACATACTGGAAGGGACTTCTCAGTCATGACATGCAGGAGAATGCACCGTATCGCGAAGCATGTATTATGGGCAAGGAATTCTCAGAAATCGGAAGTCATCTGGTGAATCTGAAGAAGAAAAATGATGTCGCTATCCTTGTAAGTAATGAGGCATTAACGGCTCTCAAGTGGTTCGGAATCGAAGCAACTGCGGCAGGAAATAATGGCATTGGATACAATGATGTTGTTCGCTGGATTTATGATGCACTGTATCAGATGAATATTGAGTGTGACTTCGTATGGCCGGAATCTGATAATCTGGAACAGTATAAAGCAATCTTTGTCCCGGCACTCTATGCAGCACCAGATGAACTTCTGGAAAGACTGAAACAGTATGTGGCAGATGGTGGTACGCTGGTGGCAACATTTAAGACTGCATTTGCGAATGAGAATATTAAGGTAAGTCATGAAATTCAGCCGCATATTTTAAGTAACTGCTTCGGAATCAACTATCAGCAGTTTACCTTCCCGAAGAATGTCGGACTGACTGGAAGTATTATCCGAGAAAGTGGTGCAGATGAAGCAGATAAGAAAAATGAAACAAAAGAAAATATTGAGACTGAAGAAAATACAGATGTGCCTGCAACAGCTAAAGTATTCATGGAATTATTAATGCCACAGGAAGCAGAAGTTCTGGCATCTTATGATCATTATAATTGGAAAGAATATGCAGCAATCACTAAGAATCATTATGAAAAAGGAACTGCCATCTACATTGGTTGCATGACAGATGACAACACTTTAAAAGCAGTGATCACAGAAGCACTTAGGAGCGTTGAGGTAGAGCTTCCGGAATACAGATGGCCGGTGATCGTAAGAAAAGGAACCAACGATCTGGGAAAATGTGTCAGATATATCCTGAACTATTCCGCAGAAGAACAGAAAGTTTCTTATTATGGCAAAAATGGTACAGAGTTGTTATCAGGAGAATCTGTACAGGATGGAGAAAGCATCACGGTTTCACCATGGAATATAAAAATTGTTGAAGAAGCATAAGATATAGGTAATGTAAAACACAGGGAGATTTTTCTTATAGATATTCCTGTGTTTTATATTGCCTTTAAATATTGATATTATATTGTGCAAAAACTATAAAAGAAAAAAAATTAACAAATGAATGACAAAATAACAAACAAAAAGGACATAATTCTTTCTTTAAATGAAGGTGAAAATTGATAAAATATTCTTATAGAAAACACAGAGATATATACAAATATCACAATCAAGGAGGAAAGAAATAAGATGAAAAAATTTACAGTGTGTTTACTGATCGGTGCAATGGCTGCAAGTATGCTTACCGGCTGTGGAAGCAATGGTGGAAGTTCTGATTCTTCAGACTCAAAAGCAGACAGCAGTTCAGAAACAATGACTATTATGATGAACGGTTCTGATTCAGATGCATTTATGGAAGGATACCGTAAGATCGTTGATGGATTTAATGAGTCCAACGAGTATGGAGTAAAGGTAGAAATTCAGAACATAACCAACGCTGACTATAAGACAAAACTGACAACAATGATGGCTTCTGACTCTGAACCAGATATTATCTTTACATGGCCACTTGGATATCTTGAAAACTTTGTAAATGGTGATAAGGTCGTCAGCATTCAGAAATATCTGGATGAAGACGAGGACTGGAAAAATAGTTTCAATGGAGGTATTTTAGATCCTTTAACATATGATGGCGAAGTATATGCAATCCCAACTCAGCAGAGTACAGCTATCATGTATTATAACAAAGCAATTTTTGATAAATATGGTCTTGAAGTTCCGACTACATATGATGAGTATGTGCAGATATGCGACACATTAAAAGAAAATGGAGTTACACCTGTTGCATTAGCTTCTACAGCGGATGATGCATGGCTTGTATCTCAGTATATCCAGCAGCTGAGTGATGGAATTAAAGGCGAGGATCTATTCAACTCTCTAAAAGACGGCACAGGAAAATGGAACGATGAAGGTATGGTTGAAGCTGGTAAACTGTTCCAGGAAGAAGTTAATAAAGGATATTTCGAAGATGGATTTACCGGAGTATCAAGAGAAGAGGCACAGTTACAATTTGCAAATGGACAGACAGCGATGTACTTCAACGGATGTTGGGAAATCTCCAATCTGGATAAGAAAGAGAATGCTGCAGAAGCAGAAAATATTAGTTGCTTCTTAATGCCGGCAGTAAATGAAGAATATGCAGGTGTAGAAGTTGGTTCTGTTGATACTTCTTATGCGATTACTAAGAACTGCAAGAATGTAGATGCTGCAGTAGCGCTGTTAAAATATATGACAAACGAAGAATCAACTTCTTTATTACTTTATGATTATGGACGTACCCCAAGTACAAACTTTGATATCGACAATTCAAAATTAACACCGCTGTGTGCAGATTTCATAAATCTTCTGGGAGATGTAAAGGTACAGACACCATGGTTTGACCGTGTAGATACTGATCTTGGAAATGAATTTAACAATACAACAATTGGAATTGCAAACGGTGATGATGTGCAGGAAGCATTTGATACCCTGCAGTCTTATGCAGAAAGCAAGAGTAAATAAACAGATTGTTAAATAAACTGGCGGAACCTGAGATTTTACATCGGGTTTCGCTTGTTAAAAGGGAGAGTTGTCTATGAATAAAGTAATGGGTAATAAGAAAACCATAGCACTTTTTGTATTGCCTGCATTTATTATTTATGCAATCTTTGCATTAGCTCCTATCTTTTATAATGTGTATCTTTCATTATTTGATACAGACCTGATGTCAAAGATGAATTTTGTAGGAATCAAAAATTATCTGAGTCTTTTCAGTGATAAAACATTTAAACATGCATTTGGAAATAATATTCTGATGGTTGTTGGATCTTTGGTGGCACATATGCCATTAGCAATGTTCTTTGGTAATGCAATCTTCAAAAAAATCAAAGGTGCATCATTTTTCCAGACTGTATTTTTCCTTCCATGTGTAATCTGTGGCGTAGCAGTTGGTCTTACATGGACATTCGTTTACAATGGTAACTATGGTCTTTTGAATGGATTCTTAAAGGCAATCGGACTTGGCGGTCTGCAGCAGATGTGGCTGGCTAACAAAGAGACAGCAATGCTTTGTATCATTATTGTTATCATGTGGCAGTATGTTGGTTATCATATGGTAATTCAGCTGGCTGCAATGAGAAATATTGATTCTTCTTTCTATGAGGCTGCTGAGATTGATGGTGCTACGGGCTGGCAGCAGTTTAAGTACATCACATTTCCGCTTATCAAACCAATCCTGAAAATTGACGCGGTTCTGATTATTACAGGTTCTCTGAAATATTACGATCTGGTTGCTGTTATGACTTCAGGTGGACCAAACCATGCAACAGAGGTTATGTCTACATATATGTATTATCAGTCATTTAATATTCTGAATTATGGATACGCCAGTGCAATCGGTGTTGTCTTAATGTTACTGTGTATATTATCTGTAGGAATTTCCAACAGAGTATTCAAGACAGACGAAACAGTGTAGGAGGTGTTGGAAAATGAAGAGAAGTGCCTCAGAAAATATATGGCTCGTTATTAAATATGTATTGCTGATCGGGTTTACGATTCTTTGTGTCTACCCTCTTGTATGGCTGTTTTTGGCATCATTTAAAACGAATGCTGAATTGTATACGAATACATGGGGATTACCGGAACAGTGGTCAATGACAAACTATGTAAATGCAGTTGTAAAAGGTGGTGTATTCAGATACTTTGGAAACTCAGTTATTATTGCTGTTTCTGTGGTTCTGGTTACTGTAATCCTTGCAACAATGGCATCTTATGCAATTGCCAGAATGCATTGGAAGCTTGCAAACCTTACACATAGTATTTTCCTTTTAGGAATGATGATTCCTATTTATGCTCTGGTAATTCCTCTGTTCTCTATTTTTAAGGGGATGGGGCTTCTGGATACACATCTTGCTGTTATTATTCCGCAGATTGCTGTAGGATTTCCGATGGCCATTTTCATTATCTGCGGATTTATGAGAAGTATTCCGACAGAACTTGAAGAGGCAGCAATTATTGACGGATGTACGGTATTTCAGTGTTTCTTTAAGATTATCCTGCCAATAGCAAAATCTTCAGTTGTAACAGTTGCAGTCGTTCAGTTTATCAATGTGTGGAATGATCTTCTGTTGCCGAGAATTTTCCTCACGGACAGTTCAAAAATGACGCTGCCGGTAGGACTTACCAACTTCCAGGCGATGTATTCTACAGACTATGTAGGTATGATCGCGGCAGTTATTATTACAATTATTCCTAGCATTGTAGTTTATATTTTATTACATAAGCAAATTATGGAAGGTATGGTTGCAGGTGCTGTAAAAGGATGATATGATTCAGAAAAAGAAATCGCTGCTTCTTATATGGGGCAGTGATTCTTTGAATCAGGAAGGTGGTAATGTTATGAATTTGTTGATTGCAGATGATGAGGCTGTAATTCGCAGGGGACTGCTGAGTCTTGACTGGAAATCAATAGGAATTACAGATGTGTATTCGGTTGCAAATGGAGTAGAAGCGAAAGAACTTTTGTTGAGAACATCGATAGATCTGGTTATTTTTGATATCAGAATGCCCGGTTTCAGTGGACTGGAACTGGCGCAGATGGTGAAAGAACGGTCTATGGATGTGGCCGTTGTACTTTTATCTGGATTTTCAGAATTCGAATATGCAAGATCGGCAATGCGATATGGTGTATATGAATATCTGCTTAAACCGGTTTCTCCAAATGAACTGATGGAAACAATGCATAACGTTATGCACCGTCTGGAACAGAAAAGATTTGAACAGAAGTTATTAAGCCAGAAGGATGAATTTGGGGAAAAGCATGATGCGGTATCGCAGGTAAACAGTCTTTTTGTACAGTCATCCGGTGCAATCAAATCGATTCTGACTGATATCGCGCAGAATTATGAGCAGAATATTTCTTTGGCAGATCTGGCTGAGAAGTATCATTTTTCAGAGAGTTATATTTCACGTAAGATTAAGAAAGAAACAGGCTATACTTTTGTGGATATTCTAAACGGGATTCGTCTGATGTGTGCTGCGAGTCTTCTTAAAACAGGTGAAAAGATAAGCGATGTGTGTGAAAAAACAGGATTTAATGACCAGCATTATTTTTCACAATTGTTTAAGAAAACATTTGGATGTACACCGTCGAATTACAGAAGTGAAAGCGGAGAAACTTTCTCGGGGCTTTATGAAATTCTGAACAGTAAAGCTGGAAATGGAAAGTGATATGGCAAGACAAAATAAATTAAAGAAAACAGGTGGCTTAAAAACAAATGGCGGTCTGATGAACAAAATTTTTAAAGTTTATATGCTGTTAATGTTCATTTCCTGTATGGTTCTTTTGATTGTTTTTGGAATTCGTTTTTCGAGCGTTTATAATTCACAGGCAAAATCTCATATGAATGATGTTACTGCAGCTACGGAAACAAGAATAGAAGAAAGAATCAGCCAGATAGATCAACTTTCTGTGTCAATTCTGATCAATAACAGTGTGCAGAAGAATTTAAAATCAATTAATCATCAAAAGGTTATGGAACCGGAGAAAACATCTTTTCAGATTGAAAAAACAGCGATTTCCAGAGATATTCGAGGAAGTATTTTTAATATTCCAGGTATTGTATCAGCCAGAATATATTCTTCTGATGGTGTGGAAATTGTAATAGGAACTTCCGGTAAAAAGATGAAAGCCGATGATATCACAAGAGAAAAGATATATGCAAAAAACGGAGGTGCATTATGGGCAGACGATGAAGAAAACGGGATGGTTGGCCTGTATCGCGCAATCTTAAGTGTTGACGATTTTAAGCCTATTGGATATATGGTTATTGAATGTAAAAATTCATACTTCAGTGAGAAGCTTCGATCTGTTCCGAGTACTTATAAAAACCGTTTTTATCTTTTGAATAATGAGATGGATATTATTGTATCCAGTGAAGAAAATATGCAGGGAATTTCTTTTCCACTGAAGACCAGAGATTTTAAGAGAGTAAAAATTGTCAGAGATCCCAGTACTGAGAAGAATAGCTATTTCACATATCAGTATATGAACAATGGATGGCTTTTGGTTTCTACTATCAACGTAGGGCAGTTGTGGAAGAATATAGGAATTGCCCTTCTGAGTGTACTTCTTACGTTTGGAATCGTGCTTCTGGTGTCTCTGGTAATAATGAGACATGCCGCCAGAGTTATGGTAAAACCGACAAAGAAGCTAGTGGATAGTATGACAGCATATCAGGAAGGAAATTTTGATTCCCGATTCGAGGTGGAAAATCAGGATGAAATCAACCAGATTGGTATGGTTTATAACCAGATGGCGGATAAGGTACAGAATCTGATAGAGAAGAATTATACGCTGGAAATTGCAAACAGAGAGGCTGAAATTGAATTTCTGAAAATGCAAATCAACCCTCATTTTTTGTATAACTGTCTGGATACGATAAGCTGGCTTGGTTTTTCAAATGGAAACAGTGAAATAACGGATCTGGCAGTTGCTTTGGGAAAATTTCTCCGGGCAAGTATCAAAAGGGAAGACTATTATACGGTAAAACAGGAAATGGAGGTTGTAGATAACTATTTATTTATCCAGAAATACAGGTTTGGAGACAAAATAGAGATCAGACATAATATTCCTGATGAAGTGCTGAATTTCTATATACCAAGCTTTATCATTCAGCCGGTTATAGAAAACAGTATTGTACATGGTCTGGAAGAACAGATTGAAAAAGGAATCCTGTGGATCAACATTCAGCTATGTAATAACAAATATCTTCAGTTTAATCTGACGGATAATGGAAAAGGCATGGATGAAGAGCAGTTAAAACAGGTCATTCAGAATTATAGTGATAAAAACAAAAAAAGCAGTATTGGATTGAGTAATGTATATCGAAGGTTGAATTTGCTATATGGAGAAGCATGTGAATTTCATGTGACAAGTGTAGCGGGAGAAGGAACAGAGGTGACTTTCAGGATTCCTGTAATGCAGGTACCTGGCAATCATACTCTGAATGAAACATAAATGTTTAGTGGAGGACATGACAATGAATGCAAAACAGAACTACAAATGGAACGAACTGACAATGGGAACCTGTTATTATCCGGAACACTGGGATAAGAAACTCTGGGCAGATGATCTTGACAGAATGAAGAAGACCGGAATTTCTGTGATCCGTATTGCAGAGTTTGCATGGAGCAAAGTAGAGCCGGAGGAAGGTGTTTTTACCTATGATTTCTTTGATGAATTTCTGGACCTATGCAGTGAAAAGCAGATGAAAGTTATCTTCGGAACACCTACAGCAACTCCTCCTGCATGGCTGACAGAGAAATATCCGGAAGTCTTAAATGCACGGAAAGATGGTGTGCTTCTCAGACATGGAGGAAGAAGACATTATAATTATAACTCACCGGTTTATCAGAGACTTTGTGCAAGGGTTGTGGAGAGAGAAGCTGCTCATTATGCGAAACATCCGGCAATCGTGGGATGGCAGATTGATAATGAAATCAACTGTGAAGTGGATGAGTTTTATTCAGAGGCAGATTCTGTTGCGTTTCGTGAATTTCTCAGAAAACAGTATGGAACTCTGGAGAAATTAAATGAAGCATGGGGAACTACCTTCTGGAATCAGACTTATACAGCATGGGATCAGATTTATGTTCTGCGCCCGGTTTTAACTCGGGGAATTAATCCTCATCAGCATCTGGATTATATCAGATTTATTTCAGAGAGTGCCCGTCATTTCTGTAAAATGCAGGCAGAGATTATCAAAAAATATGTAAAACCGGGAGACTATATCACAACAAATGGTAAATTCTGGAATCTCGACAATCATAAAATGGAGAAAGAGTCTCTTGATGTTTATTGTTATGATTCTTATCCGGATTTTGCATTTGGTCTGGATCGTGATCCGCTGCACAGTGATGATCTGAATGATCGTAAATGGTCTCATAATCTCGCAGAGATACGTTCTATTTGCCCTCATTTTGGAATTATGGAACAGCAGTCCGGTGGAAATGGCTGGACAACCAGAATGGAAGCACCGTCTCCGCGTCCGGGACAGTTAACTCTCTGGGCAATGCAGAGTGTAGCTCATGGTGCTGATTATATTTCTTTCTTCCGCTGGAGAACCTGTACATTTGGTACAGAAATCTACTGGCATGGAATTTTGGATTATGATAATCGCGAGAATCGTAAATACAGAGAGGTTCAGGATTTCTATAAGAAGTTAAAAGCAATTGACGGTGTATGCAATTCAGAATATAAAGCAGCATTTGCAATCGTTAAGGATTATGATAATGAATGGGATACTTCTGTAGATGTATGGCATAACAGAGTAGCAGGAGCAAGCGAACAGGGAATCTTTAAAGCTGCTCAGTTGACACATACACCATATGACATTGTATATCTGCAGGAGGACAGTGAACTTACAGATCTGACGAAATATCCGGTACTGTTTTATGCACATCCGGTTCTGATCAGTGAAGAACGCGTGAAACTTTTGAAAGAATATATTGAGCAGGGCGGAACATTGGTTATCGGATGCCGTTCAGGTTATAAAGATATGAATGGTAAATGTGTGATGCTTCCACAGCCGGGGCTGCTGGCAGAACTTACCGGTACAGATGTACGTGATTTTACATTTACAAGTCCTGCAGAAGACGAGGTATTTGCAGAGTTTAGCGATAAGAAAATTCCAATGCCAGTATTTAATGATATTATTACACCGCTGGAAGGCACAAAAACACTGGCCATCTATGGAAACAGTTATTATGAAGGAAATCCTGCGCTTACCTGCCATGCAGTTGGCAAAGGACAGGTATTACATCTGGGGGCAACTTTCAATAAGGAAAATACTGAAGCATTGTTTGATTATCTGAAGATTAAAGAGCCATTTAAAGAATATATTGAAGCTCCGGAAACAGCGGAAGTGATTATGCGTGAGAAGGATGGAGAGAAATACATTTTTGTATTAAACTATCAGGCTGAAAAGATTGAATATACACTTCAGAAACCAATGATCGCACTTTATGATAAAACAGAAGCAACAGGAAGATGTACACTTCCTGCATTTGGAACTGCTGTGTATAAAGTAATAGAATAAAAAGTATTTCGAGAGTTACCGAAAGAATATAAAGACGGGGACTGACTAAAAACTGCTATAGAAACAAGAATGATATATTTGGCTTGTTATTCAAAGAAACATATATCAGGAAATGTTTGATATAGCAGTTTTTATTTGTCTGTGTATATGACAGGAAGGATAATCTTGGTAATTTTTATCAGGCAGTTTTTTTGATAGATTATTCCTCAAGTAATTTCACATAACGTGCCTGATGCTGAACGGCCGGAAGAAATTTATTTAATTCCTTTCGTATGTTGTATTATTCTTTTTTGGTGTTTTGTTTCCTGTACTTCTGCGGGCTGCAGCCCTTCACTCTGGAGAATATCTTGGCATAGTAGTTGGAGTCTGTGAAGCCGGATTTCTGGGCGACTTCCATGATGCTGTCATCGGAACTGAGGAGAAATTCAAGGCTCCGTTCCACCCGGTATTCCTGCAGAAATGTAAACAGGGATACGTTCATGTATCTCTTGAATAACCGGCTGCATTCGCTCTCGCAGAGGTGGATTTCCTCTGCGATATCTTTCATCTGGATTTTATTCATGTAATTGTATTCCAGATAATCCATGATCTCACGCATACGGTTTCGTTCCAGTTTGCTGTGTTCCGTATAGGGGAGGTTCTCCGGGAGATTCTGCAGCATACAGCGCCACAGCTTCTGCAGCGTTCCGGTGATATCCAGTTCGTAAAATTCTTTTTTCTCTTCATACAGAGTTATGATTTCTCTTACATATTCAGAAAAAACTTCATGCCAGGGCTGCGAATAGTCAATGTAGACTGCAGGAAGGGAGAAATTGTGTAAAAATGGCTCCACATATTTCCTGCGCAGGATACTTCCGTAGGAACCATAGATAATCTTTGGCAGAAAAGTGATGGAAACATATTTGCCGTCTTTCATATCTTCCATGAAGCCTGCGTGGAGTACATTGGCATTTCCCAGAAGGATATCTCCTGCTTTCATGTGGTAGGTACACTGGTTTACTTTATAGAGAATCTGTCCATCCAGGACAAGGGTGATTTCTATCTCAGGATGCCAGTGCCAGAGAAAGGAGCCGGATTTGTAGCCGGAAAGTTTCTCGTAGCTTACCAGCAGTGGAAATTCATCACTGCCATGTTTCTTCAGTTCTTTCTGTGAGCCGTCGGTTATGATCTCTGCCATTATACATGCGTCCTCCGTTGAGAATATATGATGATCTTTAATTATCGTATTTTATAGCAATTCCGGAAAATATTGCGGACAACCCGATGCATCAGAGAAAGACCGTTATGCGAAATTGCTGTTGATGACTTATATAATACATTGTACACTTATATAGATATAAACGCAAGATTTTACTATTTTCCCCTTAGATTATCAAGGAATTTTATGACACAGCAGGGTATACTTTAATCCAAGAGTGTAGCTGATAAGGCTGCTCCTAAATTTTCATACACATATTCCCGTCTGCCGCTGGTTTTCACACCTGCACTGCCACTGTAAACCGTGAAAATTGTCAGTACATAGTACTCATAAAACTATGTATCAGCGGTCAGACCGGAAAAATGAACGGAGGATTTTTACAATGAATATTCCAAATAAAAATGAATTGACACGTATTTACGGCGAAGCAGAGAAATCAGCAGCACGTTTTCAGGCTGTAGCTGATCATTTCGCAGAAATTTACCATCATGATATAGCAGAATTTTTTACAGCACCGGGAAGAACAGAGATCATCGGAAACCATACAGATCATAATGGCGGTCGCGTAATCGCAGGCAGTATTGACATGGATACCATCGGTGCAGCTTACCCGAACAACAGCAGTGTTATCCGTATCACAAGTGAAGGATATGACAAGGAAGTTGTCGTAGACATCAATGATCTTGCCAGCGTACCGAAGGCTCAGGGAACCGTATCTCTGGTAGCAGGTATGGTGGAAGCTATTCAGAAATTCGGTTTTAAAGTAGCCGGTTTTGATGCTTATGTGACCACAAATGTAATCCGCGCAGCAGGTGTAAGCTCTTCTGCATCTTTCGAAATGCTGGTATGTTCCATCATTAATTATTTCTTTAATGATGGTGCAATGACATACATCAACTATGCAAAAGCAGGACAGTATGCTGAGAATGTTTACTGGCTGAAGGCTTCCGGATTAATGGATCAGCTTGCATGTGCAGTTGGCGGACCGATCCTTCTGGACTTCTCAGACAGAGAGAATCCAAAATATGAGAAAGTAAACTTCTCCTTCCATGATTATGATCATCATCTTGTAATCGTTAATACAGGAAAAGGTCATGCTGATTTAAGTGAAGAATACTCTGAGATCCCTATGGAAATGAAAGAAGCAGCCAAGGCAGCAGGAGCAGAGCTTCTCTGTGAGACAACTCTTGAGAAAGTGCTTGCAAACATGGATAAGATCGATAATGACAGAGCAATCTTAAGAGCTATTCATTTCTTCAAAGAGAACGAACGTGTAGAGAGAGCCGCAAAAGCAGTTGAAGAGAAAGACGGTGAGACTGTACTGAAGCTTCTCAGTGAATCCGGAAAATCTTCCTGGGAATTACTTCAGAACTGCTATCCGATCAAAGCATATACAGAGCAGAAGATTTCGGTTGCGCTTGCTCTTACAGATCTCTTCCTTGAGAAACTGGGCAAAGGTATCTGCCGTATCCATGGAGGCGGATTTGCCGGTGTTATCATGTGCGTAGTGCCGGAAGAGGAGACAGAGAACTATGTTTCCTATATTTCTGAATTTGCAGGAAAAGAAAACGTATATCCGATGAATATCCGCGCAGTTGGTGCAGTACATATTGAAAAGTAAATATGTCGCAAAGGGTGTTACTGAACATACAATTATGAGCAGGCAGCGAAGCAGATTGTGAATATCTGTTTGACAAATATTGATTTAGATGTTATCAGGAAAAACAGGCAGCAGTAAGGTGGATTGGATTGCCATACACTTTACTGCTGTTTTTTTGATGGAAGTTTCCTGTTTTGCTTTTCAATGCAAAATTCCTGTATTATAATTGTGATAATGTATAATTATGATAATGATATATGATAATTTTTGTAGATAATGCATTTTGCATCTGCTTATCAGAATGTGAAATTTACAGGAATTGCTACAGAATTATAAGGTATCTAACCGAATAAACTGCGGAGCAGTTATTCGATGTAGAGCCGCGTAACGAAGCGGATGATTTTATCCGCTTGACATGAGGGGGAAGGAATAATGAAAAAAGAATGGACAATGCGGAAGGCACTGCTTGTTCTGTGCATCGTAAGTGTCGTATTCGCACTTCTTCTGCAGACGTTTCTGTTTCATCAGTCTCTGCGCAGACAGATCCGGGCAGAGAGTATTTCAGATCATGAGCTTTCTCTGAATAAAATGCAGACAGATCTGTCTAATTTTATTCACACAATACGAGGGGAAATGCTTATGATCTACAGTGAGCAGGATCTTATCGCAGCTATGCGTGATACTGCTGAAAAGGATTCAAGCATGAAGGATTATTACTGGAGAAGCTGGTATTTTGCAAGGAAACGTTTTACAAAGGAGGATCAGCTTCTTGCCATGTATCTTTATGATACAAAAGATCATCTGATCAGCAGCTACCGCTACAATTCAGTTACATATCCCAAAGATATTTACAAGGTAGAGTATGATGATAATTCAGACCGGGTTTATGATTATGTGCATGGAGATCGTACAGACCTGATGATTTCCGGATATCACAATTCTGTTGCAAAGAAAGATATTGTGCGGTTTGTGTTGAAACTGCATAATTATGATGCAGACAGGAATGCCCTGGGGTATCTGGTCTGTGATATTAACAGTGCGGCATTTACTTCAATTATGGCTAAATATGTGGATGTAGAGCAGGTATGTCTGTGGCTGCAGCCATTAAATGACCGGGTGATTGCAATGACCGGAGAGGCTTCTGAGAGTCAGCGCAGAATCCAGAAGCAGTTGGCAAAGGTTGTACAAAGTCATTATAAATCCGGTGAACTGGAACAGGAGTATGATGGAAATTATCTGATCCAGGTGTCACAGGAGAACTATAATCTGGAGGCATTTGTGCTTGTCTCCCAGTCTCTTCTCACTGCAACGCAGAAGACACTGATACGAACACTTCTTATTATAATGGGAGCCATGATCCTTGCAATTATGGTGATCGTATTGTTTGTGTCTCAGTGGATGACAAAGCCTGTAGAAGAGATGAGCAGCACTATCACGCGGATCAAGGACGGAGAAACCCAGCTTCGGGTGCAGCCCGTAGGATGGTCTCAGGAATTGACTACGCTGGGTACGGAATTTAATGAAATGCTTGACCGTATGCAGGTCATGGCACAGGAAGAACTGCAGCATAAAATGCTGGTAGAGCGGACGGAGTATAAAATGCTGCAGGCGCAGATAAATCCTCATTTTCTCTATAATACACTGGATACCATGAGCGGGATTGCCAATGCGCAGAACTGTCCGATGGTAAGCGGTATGTGCCATTCATTGTCTGCAATTTTCCGCTACAGCCTGAATATGACAGATGAGCTTTCCACTGTGCAGAATGAGATGGCGCATGTGAGAAATTATCTCTATGTTATGGATATGAGAAATGGCTCAACGATAGCTTACGATTATCAGATTGACAGCGATACACTGGCAGATCAGATGCCGCGTATCTGCATCCAGCCGGTTGTGGAGAATGCGCTTACACATGGTCTCAGAAATGTCCGCCGTAAGGATAAAAAACTTCTGATACGTTCAGAACATGTGAATGAGAATCTGGTGATCACAGTTCAGGATAATGGTGCGGGGATGGATGCGGAATCTATGAACCGTCTGCTGGAGCAGAATGATATGAAACGTGTGGAGTCCGGCATTTCCATTGGAATCCTGAATGTCAGCGCGCGTCTGAAGAGGCTTTTCGGAGAGAAATACGGACTGCATATTGAAAGTACAGCAGGCGAGGGGACAACTGTGACGATCACAGTTCCGGCTGTTTCTACGGAGAATTCCGGTGATATGGAAAATGTGTAACTGTTCAGTACCTTCACAGTTACGAGCCAAAATGCATTAAAAATCACCTGCGGTGATGGCATTTTGGCTTGTATGTCTCGGGATTTTGGTACTTACGTGCCAAAACACCTCGCGGGATAGTAGACTACTGAATAGTTACGAAAATGTTCAAAAATGAGCAAGGAGAGAGACAATGAAAAATATGAAATATAAGGTTCTTGCTGCAGATGATGAATTCTGGAGCAGGGAAAATATCCGGAATCTGATACCATGGGAGGAGTATTCCCTGGAATTTCTGGAGCCTGCATGTGACGGGGAAGAGGTTATGGAGAGAATCGCCGAAGAAAAACCGGATATTATTCTCACAGATATTAATATGCCATTTCTGAGCGGTCTGGAATTGCTGCAGCGTTTGCAGAATGAATACCCTGAAATCATTACCATCGCCATCAGTGGCTATGATGACTTTGATAAGGTAAAGGGTGTATTTGTTTCCGGCGGTCTGGATTATCTTCTGAAGCCTGTGGGAAAGGAAGAGATGGTAAAGGTGCTTACCAAGGCACTGGGACTTCTGGAAGAGCGTGAGAATACAAAAAAGCAGGATGAGACCAGCAAGCTCCAGAAACATAAGCTGTCGTCATTTCTGGAAGACAGTGAATACTCGGCACTGCTTTCCGGGAAACTGTACGGGCAGTCAGCATCCCAGACTCATGTATCCAGCACGAATACATTTTCAGAAGTAGCCACACTGATGGTTAAATTTTACAATATTACAGAGATTGCGGAGCAGTTTGAACATGATAATCTGCAGATGTCCTGGAATATTAAGTCCAGATTGAGAGAACTGACCGGTTCAAAAGGGAATGCGATTATTTTTAACAACAGCAATAAGATGAGCGAATTTCTTATTGTAAAGACTGCTGACGCAAAGGAATTCAGAGCACTGGCAGAAAATATTCTGAAAGAATTTCCGCTGGAAGAATACGGCCCTGTCTCTGTTGTACTCCATGAGCAGACAAGTTCACTGGATGATATCGGTACAGTTTACAGAGAACTGATCTCAACACTGATTACCCGTCCGTTTAACAGGGAACACAGTATCCTTTTCTGCCCGGAAGAGAAAACAGGAGAGCTGCCAAGAAACAGCGAAACGCAGATGGTCGGGAAATCAGCACCTGCACATATGGAGACGGAATTGTATCATCTGTTGACAACGGGACAGAAGGCAGAGGCAGAGAAGCTGATCTTTAAGACCTGTAATTTCAGACAGTGTGATGATGGAAACTGGACTTACCTGGATGTGAAACAGTATGCGGGCAGGATTACAGGAATCCTTTACCGTTATGTTCAGGAGAAATGCCCGGAGCTTACCGCACAGGCAGAGGAAGCCATGGATAACATTGATTATTATATGAAATGTCTCAATGCACACTCTCTGCTTGTATCCCTGAAAATCCTGTTGGACAGCTTATGGGAGAGCGGAGAGGATAAAAGCTCTGATGCAGGTTCTATTATGCAACAGGTGGAGCAGATACATAAATATATTGAGCGTTCCTATCATGAGAATATTACACTCACTGCTCTGGCAGAGCAGTATCATATGGATGCAAGCTATCTCTCCAGGACTTTCAGTCAGAAATACGGTGAGACGATCATTGCATTTCTTACCAGAATCCGGATGGAGAAAGCGGCAGAGCTTATGAAAAATCAGGACAAGAAGCTGGAGACGATTTCGTTTCTGGTGGGATATGATGATTATAACTACTTCAGCAGGGTGTTCCGAAAGAAGGTGGGATGCAGCCCGAGGGAGTATCGGAATAAGTTTACGCAATTATAATATGGAAGAAACTCAGGTAGAATTGAGTGGACAGTAGCGAAAGCGGAAGTCCTCTGTATGGCGGTTCTTATCGAATCGATACAGAGGACTTTTTTGAAAGATATACAACTGATCAATAGAGAAAACATACAAGTTACTGGCATTTTGCCCAACTTGTTCATATTTTGTCCAAGTTTTATATATAAACTGGTCAAAAATGTGCAACAAAATTTTTCAAATATGTCCTAACTGACCAAAGGCAAAGTATGGTTTAATATAATCACAGAGGAACGGAAAGCCCGGAAAAACTTCCGTTCAAAAAAATAAGAAACTAAGATTTTTCAAGGAGGGTTTTACAACATGAAAAAAAGAATGAGAAAAGCAGTCGCTATCGCAGCAACAGCAGCAATGGTTGGTTCTTTACCGGCAGGTGCAGTTACAGCACAGGCAGCCGATGACGACATCACAATCGGCGTATCAATCTGGAGCTCCACAGACGTACTTGGAAGCCAGAGTAAAAAAATCATTGACAAAGCAGCAGATGCTCTTGGTGTTAATGTAATGTATGTTGACCAGGGCCACGTATCTGAGCAGGTTACAGCTTCTGTTGAACAGCTTTGCGCAGCAGGATGTAACGGTATCGTAATCTGTAACTCTGCAGACTCTGAAATGACATCTGCCATCCAGACATGTGATGCAAATCAGGTTTACCTTACACAGTTCTACCGTATTATCTCCGAAGAGAACAGCCCTGAAGTATATCAGACAGCATGCAACTCACAGTATTATCTTGGTGCAGTTCATGAAGACGAAGTAACAAACGGATATACACTGGTTAACCTGCTTCTTGAGAACGGTGACAGAAACATCGGACTTGAGGCATGGACAGTTGGTGATGCTACCTTCCAGCAGAGATGGAAAGGTTACAAACAGGCAGTTGACGAATGGAATGAAGCTAACCCGGATGATCAGGCAACAATCACAGAGCCTGTATATGCTAACACATCTTCCGAAGAAGGTGCAGCAGCAGCTCTTTCCCTTTACAACTCCAACCCTGATATGGACGCTCTGATCGTTGCGGGCGGCGGCGGTGACCCACTTGTTGGTTCTATCGGTGCTCTGGCAAACGAAGGACTTACAGGAAAGATCGACGTTGTTTCCACAGACTTCCTTGATGACCTTGGCGAGCAGCTTGAATCAGGCGGAATGTTTGCTGAATCAGGCGGACACTTCTGCGACCCGTTATATGCATTCCTTATCACATATAACGCAATCAAAGGCAACTATGTAAAAGATGAAGGATCCTTCGGATACGAAATCCAGTTCCCATACCTGTATGTATCTTCTTCCGAAGACTATGAAAACTACAAGAAATACTTTGTAGATGACGATCCATACACAGATGAAGAGCTTGTGGAATTAGCAGGATACAGCTTTGATGATCTGAACAAAGCAGCTACATCACTTTCTATTGAGGATGTTATTTCCCGTCACAGCAACTAATATGATGAACTTATGCTCCACTGCCTTTTCTCCAAAGGGCAGTGGAGAAACTTTTAAGAGGTAATTGTCAGTGCCCGCTCGAAGCAAAAGGCCAAACCCTGATGAAGCGTGTGACCTCCTGCTTTTGGCGGGCGATGAATTGGATAAGGAGAATGGTTATGAAAAAACTCAAACAAAGCCAGTATTATGGAATCGGCCTTCTGGTTCTTATGCTTGTAGTTTTCTGGGCAGTATTTAAAGTACTTGCACCGACTACTTTCGGTTCCCCGGAGAAACTGGCCACTTACATGAAATCAGCATTAATTTACGCAGTTGGCGGATGTGGCCTCTACTTTATCTGCGTAATGGGACCTTTCGATATGAGCGTTGGTGCCAATATCGTACTTTCATCCATTATCGCCTGCAATGCAAGTGAGAAATTCGGTTATGCCGGTCTTATCATTGCACCGCTGATCTGTGGTACGATCATTGGTCTCATCAATGGTGTGGTTTATATTAAATTACATATTTCTTCCCTGATCGTTACATGTGCCCTGTCACTGATATACGAGGCATTCAGTGTATATGCCACAAACGGAAAGAACGTAATCCTGTCTACAGATTACAGAGCATTCGGTGATTATCCGGTCAACCTGATCCTGGCACTGATCGCATATCTGCTCTGTGCATTCATTCTGAAATACACAAAGATCGGTACTTATACATACGCAATCGGAAGTAATGAAGTTGTTGCAAAGAACATGGGTGTAAATGTTTCCAAATACAAAATTGTAGCCTTTACTCTTGCAGGTTTCTTCTTCGGACTTCAGGCAATCCTGACGATCAGCTTTGGTACTTCCATGACATCAGCTTCCAACCTTTCCTCTATGAGCCGTAACTTTACTCCTCTGATGGGAACATTCTTTGGACTGGCATTTAAGAAATACGGCCATCCGGTTATCGCTATCGTGATCGGTGAGATGATCATCCAGCTTATGTTCAACGGTTTCGTTGCACTTGGTGCTCCGACTACTATCCAGAACGTGGTAACAGGTGTTGCACTGCTGGCAATCGTTGCACTGACAACCAAACCGGTTAAAGGTCTTGTAGTAAAATAAGGAGAACGATTATGGGTGAAATATTATTAAGAGCAGAAAATATTGATAAACATTTTGGCATCACACACGCCCTGGACAACGTTTCCTTTACATTTAATAAAGGTGAGATCCACGCACTGATCGGTGAAAATGGTTCCGGTAAATCTACATTAACATCCTGCCTGACAGGTATTTACCAGAAAGATTCCGGTAAGTTTATCCTTGAAGGAAAAGAGATTACTGCAACAAACCAGGTTGAAGCCAACCATCAGGGTGTAGCCATTATCGTACAGGAGATCGGAACACTTTCCGGACTGACTGTAGCAGAGAATATTTTCCTTGGAAACGAGGATCAGTTTACCAAATGTGGTATCAAAAATACCGCAGCAATGAACAAGAAAGCCCAGGAATATCTGGACAGCTATGGATTCAACTATATTGATGCAACTAAAGTAATCGATGATTACAACTTCGAAGATCGTAAGCTGGTAGAGATTGTAAAATCTACTTACTTTAATCCGAAGGTTCTGGTTGTAGACGAGACAACAACAGCACTTGGACAGAAAGGCCGTGAAGAGCTTTTCAAGGTAATGCACAAAGTTCGTGACACAGGAAACTGCGTAATCTTTATTTCCCATGACCTTGAGGAGGTTATTGAGCAGTCTGATAACATCAGCGTACTTCGAGATGGTGTAAAGATCGGTTCCATTACAAAAGAGGAAGCTACACCTGACAGACTGAAAGCCTTAATGGTAGGTCGTGAAATCGGTGACAGTTACTATCGTACAGACTACGGCGAAAAGGTATCTGACGAAGTTGTTCTTTCTGCTAAGAACGTGACAGTAAAAGGACAGATCGAGAACCTGAACCTTGATCTTCACAAAGGTGAGATTCTTGGTATCGGAGGACTTTCCGAATGTGGTATGCATGAGGTTGGAAAGGCACTTTTCGGAGCTTCCTATTTCCGTCAGGGAAGTGTAACTCTGGGAGATGGCACACCGATCAATTCCATTCCGGATGCCATCAAACACAGTATTGCATATGCTTCCAAAGACCGTGACAATGAGTCTCTGGTCATCAATGATACAATTGGCGATAACATCTGTCTTCCATCTCTGGAGGATCTGAAGACTCATGGATTCCTTCGTGCAAAGACAATGAATGAATTTGCCAATAAATTTGCAAAACAGATGAGTACAAAAATGACAGGTGTTGACCAGTTTGTATCCGCTCTTTCAGGCGGTAACAAACAGAAAGTCGTTCTTGCACGCTGGGTTGGTAAAGACTCCGACCTGATCATCCTTGACTCCCCTACACGTGGTATTGATGTCAAAGTTAAAGCTGATATCTATGCCATGATGAACGATATGAGAAAAAGAGGAAAATCCATTATTATGATCTCTGAGGAAATCATGGAGCTTCTGGGTATGGCAGATCGTATCCTGATCATGAAAGACGGCAAGATCAATGGTGAATTCCTTCGCTCTCCGGATCTGAAAGACACAGATCTGATTGACAATATGATTTAAGGGGGTAAAAAAATGAGTACAACAAAAAAATCAACTGAGCAAGTACCATTTCTGGAACGTCCCATTGTGCGTACGATCCTTCCTATCGCAGGATTCGTGATCATCTGTGTATTATTTGCATTCCTCACAGACGGCAGACTGTTTCAGCCGAAAAATATATCACTGCTTCTGAGCCAGTCATACATGCTGCTGATCTCATCCATCGGCGTGTTCATGGTAATGACAATGGGTGGCCTGGATTTCTCCCAGGGCTCCATGCTTGGTGTTGCTTCCATCGTAGTCTGCTACCTTTCCCATTACAATATGGTTCTGGCAGCTCTGGGTGGTGTGGTAACAGGTGGACTGATCGGACTGATCAATGGTTACTTCAATGTTAAGAGAAAAATCACAAGCTTCATTGTTACAATCTGTACAATGTATCTGTTCCGTGGAGTTTGTGCTTATGCAACAACTAACTCACCTGTTTATGCAGTAAGTGATATTTCCAAATACAACACACTGCCATTTATGCTTACTTTTACAGTGATCATCTTCGTAGTGGCATACCTTGTATTCACTTACACAGGTCTGGGCTCCAGACTGAAAGCAATCGGTGCAGGTGAAACAGCAGCAAGATTCGCAGGTATCCGTGTAGAAACTACAAAGATCCTCGTATTCGTGGCAGCAGGATGCATCACAGGACTTGCAGCATTTGTCAATGCTATCAAAGTAGGTTCCGTTACATCCACAGCCGGAAACCAGCTGGAAACACAGATCATGATCGCCCTGGTACTTGGCGGAATGCCTGTAAACGGCGGTGCTAAAGTAAGATTCTACAATATCATTCTTGGTGTTATGACATACAAAGTACTTTCCAGTGGTCTGGTAATGCTGATGATGCCGACACAGTTACAGCAGCTGATCCTCGGTATCATCTTCCTGATCGAGGTAGCAATCTTCAGTGACAGGAAGACAGGTATGATTGTTAAGTGATCATTATCATGCTTAGAGTGCTGTGGGTATTGCAGCAGACAGTGTTATAGATTTATATGACAAAAAACATTCGTCATATAAGCTGACATAATCTCATTACTATATTTACATAAAATCCCTGGCTTTCCGCAGAAATTGAATCTGCAGGAGACGGGGATTTTTGTCTTAGAGATTTATCTTTTGTATAAAAAATTTTTAGAGTCGAAGAAAATTTATATATTAAACCTCATTTCGTATTTTATTTACAAGTGCCATGTGTGATTTTGTCGAAAACTTTTTCTTGTAGAATCCATCTTTTTGCATTATACTAAGTCCAAAGAGTTCTTCTGCTTCGGAAAGGACAGAAGAATGGAAACCAGAAAATTCAAAGATCTGACAATACGGGATGCGTTTATGTTTGCAGCAGTGATGTCTGATCCGGAAATCTGCCGAAGAGTGCTGGAGCTGGCATTGGGAATTCCGATTTCGGAAGTACACATTCAGACAGAGAAAACCATGGCATATCATTCGGAATATCATGGGGTTCGTCTGGATGTTTATGCTGCAGATGCTGACAGAACACGTTTCAATGTGGAGATGCAGGTTACTTTGCAGAAATTTCTTCCGAAAAGAAGCCGTTATTATCATGACCAGATAGACATGGACGCCTTACTTGCAGGTGATTCCTATGAGAATCTTCCGGATACTTATGTTATTTTTATCTGTGATTTTGATCCATTCGGTGATGGATTGTATCGTTATTCAACAGGTATGGTCTGTGAAGAAACGGGAAAATCTGTAAGTGATGGTGTGAAAACTGTTTATCTCAACGCACATGGAAGGAATAGAGATGGTATTCCTGAAGAGTTACTGCAGTTTCTGGATTATGTGAAAAATACCGGGCGAACAGAAGGGATTTCAACGACAGATCCATTTGTCAGACATCTGCAGGACAGTATTGATAAGATCAAGCAGAATCGTGGGATGGAGGAAAGATATATGCTGTTAGAGGAAATGATGAGGAATGAAAAACGGGAAGGAAATACAGAAGGAAAACAGGAATTTCTTCTTACTGCGCTTGAATCCAAATTTTCAGTTCCGTCTGAGTTAAAAGAGAAAATCATGTCCGAAACAGATATTGAAAAACTTAACCTGTGGTTCCAGCTTTCGCTTAAAGTGTCTTCTCTTGAAGAGTTTGAACAAAATATGTGAAGGTTCTGAAGTATTTCTTAAAACCGGTAGTTATTTTTAGCGGAAAATTTGCACGCATCTATAAATTCTAAGCCCATATCGGGCAATCTATCAGAAACTTGTTATTATTAATGTAGTGGGAAACAGAAGGACTCTTTTGCTATAAGTCAGGCAGATATTCACAATCTCCGCAGGGGAGGAAAAGTCGCAGAAATCCAAGGAATGTGCATGATCTAACTTTACGGTAAAATGGTTTCATGTTATCATTATTTCATGGAATTGCTATAAGAAAAAACGCGCAGAAAGTTGTTGCCTGACTCAGAGAGCGGTATACGGAAGATACCCATTAACAGAGTAAATACAGGAAAAAGAACGGGAGAGGATTTCAAATGATAGATGTACACAAGATAAGTACAAACTGTACAAGAAATGAATTTGTAGGAACCGCAGTTCTGGATACGATCGGGCTTGTGATTTCAGGGATTGATGATACTTTGCTGGAGACTATGAACGTAGGAATGAAGTATCGCTGTCTGGGATTGTTCAGTTCCCGTACAGGTGCTGCAGGACAGATCACTGCTATCGATGATGCGGTGAAAGCAACCAACACAGAGGTTCTTTCCATAGAATTGCCGAGGGATACCAAGGGATGGGGAGGTCATGGAAATTATATTGTTCTTGGGGGAACTGATGTCTCGGATGTACGCCATGCCATATCTATGGCTTTGGAACTTACGAATAAATATGCAGGTGAACTCTATATCAGCGAGAGCGGACATCTGGAATTCGCCTATTCAGCCAGTGCAGGACAGGCTCTGAATAAAGCATTCGGAGTACCGGTTGGAGAAGCCTTTGGGTTTATGGCGGGTTCTCCGGCTGCAATAGGGCTTGTGATGGCAGATACTGCGATGAAATCAGCGCCTCTTTCCATTGCGAAATATATGACGCCAAATAAGGGAACCAGCCATTCCAATGAAGTGATCCTGGCAGTTTCCGGAGATGCCAGTGCTGCTAAGACAGCGGTATTAAATGCCAGACAGACAGGTCTGGAGCTTCTGATCGGAATGGGCAGTTATCCGGAGATACCGGGGATCCCGTATTTGTAGAAATAAACTTTGTTGTTACTGTTCACACACCACTATCCCGCGAGGTGTTTTGGCATGAATATGCCAA
>NZ_JAJDML010000169.1:0-519 GCF_020594215.1 Blautia sp. DFI.1.216 | reverse complement strand
GGGATATTCTGTTTTCGTAATTCTACGCCATAGCTGGATACGGTCTGCATCTCTTTTCCTCCAACAAATCATTTCTTCTGTCAGGCTTTTTTCTTTTCTTTTTCCTTTTGTCCTTCGATGTAGGCAAGCACCTGGTCTCTGCTCCTGTCACTGACCGTTATGGCACAGTAAGACGGATTCCACAGATGCCCACCCCACAGTTCCTTTTTTAACTCCGGATACGCAAGAAACATCTGGCGTGCAAGATTTCCTTTCATGATCTTGATCATATCTGAAATATAAAACTGAGGTTTACAGTCCACAAGCAGATGGATATGATCCGGCATCACCTCCATTGCCAGGATCTGAAATTTATATTCTTCTGCAAGATTCTGTAACATTTCTTTGCATTCTGTATCGATTCCGTTTTTTAAAACCTTTTTTCTGTATTTTGTACACCAGACAAGATGATACTGCAAGGAATAGACATATCCCCTACCATATGAAAGTTTGTTTTTATCTATATTAAATATATCTTTT